>JANOQP010000912.1:0-3552 GCA_031414895.1 Saprospirales bacterium | reverse complement strand
TTTTCGGAAAGCAAAAGCCACCAATCCTGCCCTTTGTGATGGGCGATGAAAAGCTGTTGGACCATCTCCAAAAACTGCGAATCGTCGGTTTCGACAATTTGGCGGTGGAGGTCATTTTTCAGTTCGAGGACTAACATGGGTCGTTTTTTTTACAAAAGTAGTTCAAAATCAACATCTCTTCAAATCAAAAACCATGCTGACCAACCTCCGCCTCGCCCTCCGGAACCTCCTAAAAAACGGCCGGTTCACCCTAATAAACGGCATCGGCATGGCCGTCGGGATGGCCTGTTGTTTTTTGATTGCCGTCTTTTTGGATTATGAGACGCATTTCGACCGCTTTTTCCCGAACGGCAACCGGCTCTATCGCGTCCATTATCAGGGCAATTTTGGCGACGTGCCGCTGCAAATGGGCCGCATCCCGGCACCGATTGCGCCCGTTTTGACCCAAAATTTTCCCCAAATAGAACAAGCGGCACGGCTTTTCGCGCGCCCAATCAGCGTCCGCGAACCGTCGGTCGAGGGGGCGGTCGAGGTCGAAAACGCCATTTTTGCGGACAGCACGGCACAGTCGGTCATCGGTTTTGAATTCGTCGAGGGCGACCCGGCGACCGCGCTCCATCGGCCTTTTTCGATGGTTTTGACCGAAAAAACGGCGCGGCTTTTTTTTGGTAAAAAGGACGCGATGGGCAAAACCCTCCGGCTGGCCGACCAGTCCAATTTCACGGTCACGGGCATCATCCGCGACCTGCCGAAACAGTCGCATTTGGTGGTCGATTTGCTTGTGCCGTTCCAAAACCTGCCCGATGTCGAGCCGCCCCATGCCCGCGAAAACGTCCGCGACGCGATGACCGGAAACTGGCTCGCCTCGTACACGCCGACGTATGTTTTGTTAAAAAAAGGGGCAACGGCGGCCTCCGCGAACGCGCTTTTCGACGGTTTCATCAAGCAATATGGGTTCAAGGTTTTTTATGAAAAACAACATTTCAGCCTCTTCCCGGTGCGCGATATCCACCAGTTCAGCCCGACCGATGGCGGCGTGGAGGCTTCGGCAACGCCGCAATATTTGCGCATTTTCGGCATCGTCGGTTTGCTGGTTTTGCTCATTGCGGGCATCAATTTCATCAATTTATCGACCGCCGTTTATCTCGGCAGGACGCGCGAAGTGGCCGTCCGAAAAGCCCTCGGCGCGGGCCGCCCGACGCTCATCGGGCAGTTTTTGACGGAAACGATGCTGTTGAGCTTTGTGGCTTTTTTGGCCGCAATCGCCCTTTTATTCCCCTTAATCGACGGTTTTAATGCCCAAACGGGCAAATTTTTGGATTTTGAAATCCTCCGCGATTGGCGGCTGACGGGGCTTTTTGCCGCCATTTTCGTGGCCGCCGGATTGCTCGCTGGCATTTACCCGGCACTTTTTGCGACGCGGTTCCGACCCATCGATGTCTTCCGTCAAAACAGCGCGGCGAGCGTGGGCGGCGGCGGCCAATTTTTGCGAAAATCGCTCATCACCGTCCAATTTGCGGTCGGCATCGCGCTCCTCATCGGCACGCTCGTGATGGTGCAGCAACTTGATTTTTGGAAAAACCGCCCGCTCGGTTTCGACGGCTCATCGGTCGTTACCATCCCGCTCGCCAGCCCGAACATAAACACCTCGTTCAGCGGCGGCGGCGACTCGACTTTGCGCAGCCGGATGAACGCGTTCGAGGCCGCCCTTTTGCAAAACCCGAACATCACCGACGTGACGCTGGCCAACGTCATGCCCGGCCTCGGCGCGGTGCAGCACCCCGTCATGACCGACCGGATCCGCATCGAGGACAATATCCTTTTGCCCTGCATTTCGGTCGATTACGACTTTTCCGAAACGTTCAAATTGCAGTTTGCCGCAGGCCGCGATTTTGATAAATCGTTCGGGACAGACCACCATAACGGGTTCATTATCAACGAATTAGCGGTCACGACGCTCGGCTGGAAAACCGCCGAAGAGGCCCTCGGCCAAAAAATCGCGCGCGGCGACGACAAAGAGGGCATCATCGTCGGCGTGGTGAAAAACTTCCATACCGACGGGCTGCAATCGGCCCTTTCGCCCCTTTTGATGGAGGTCACGCCGGGGATGTTCACGACGTTCGCGGTGCGGCTCGGCGGGCAAAACGTCCCGGCGACGCTTGCTTTTTTGGAAAAAACATGGCCACATTTTTTCCCCGGAAAGGCATTCGAGACGCATTTTTTGCATGACGACCTCGCACTCGGCTACCAACAGGAACAGCGGCTGGCCCGGCTCTGCGCCGATTTTGCGGGCGTGGCGATTTTCCTCTCGTGCTTCGGGCTTTTTGGGCTCATCAGTTTCACCGTCCGGCAGCGGGCGAAAGAGGTCGGCATCCGCAAGGTTTTGGGCGCGTCGGTCGCGGCGATTGTCGGGCTTTTGTCGCGCGATTTTTTGAAATTGGTGGTCCTCGCCATCGCCATCGCCGCGCCGGTCGCCTATTTTTTGATGAAAAAATGGCTCGCCGATTTTGTTTATCGCATCGAAATTGGGTGGCCGGTTTTCGTAGCGGCTGCTTTAGCTGCCGTCCTGCTCGCCTTTTTGACGGTCAGTTTTCAATCGATAAAAGCGGCATTGGCCGACCCGGTGAAATCGCTGCGGAGCGAGTGATTTTTAGACCAATATTTTTTTTAAAAAAAGAAATCCCGTGCGCAACGCACTGACTTTCAATCAATTAGAAAATGAAAATGTTGCAAAACTATTTGACCTCCACCCTCCGAAACCTGCGCCGCAACAAACTTTACGCCGCGCTCAACATCGCCGGACTGGCCTTTGGACTGGGCTGTTTTTTGCTGCTCGGCCTCTATCTTTTCGATGAACTGACCTTCGACGGCTACCACACGAAAGCCGACCGGACCTACCGCGTCATCGAACATAAAAAGACCAAGACCGAGGACCTCCGGATCGCAGCGGCGAGCTTCAAACTGGCCGAGGAATCGAAAAACAGCATCGGCGAGATCGAGAACACCGCCCGTATCATCCGCATGGGCCGCGACAACCTCACCAATCCCGAACGCCCCGAGCTGCGGGTGAACGAGGTCATCACCGTGGCCAACAGCGCGCTGCTCGAAATCTTCGATTTTGAGGCCATCGAGGGCGACCCGCGCACGGCCCTGAACGAGCCGAACAGCATCGTCATCACCGAGGAACTGGCCGTCCGCTATTTTCACGACCCCCATGTTTTGGGCAAAATCCTGCGGTTCGGTTTTCAGGAAACGCCCCTGAAAATCACCGCTGTTCTGAAAAACCACCCGCGCAATTCGAGCTTCGATTTCGGCAGTTTGATGTCGGAATCGACCTTCATGGCGCAGCCGGATTTTCAGCGCGAAACGGCCAACGATTGGTGCTCCAACGATTTTTCGACCTATCTCTTGCTGCGCGAAAAGGCTGACAATCAGACAGTTGCGTCAAAATTGGGCCAATTGGTCCACCAAAATTTCAAACAACCGGAAGGCACTTCGGTCGCTTACAGCCTCCAAATACTGACGGATATCCACCTTTGTTCAGAGGGCATC
>JANOQP010000911.1:0-9717 GCA_031414895.1 Saprospirales bacterium | reverse complement strand
GCGATAAATCTCCAAATAAGCGCAAAATCGGCGGCTAAAGCCGTCCGGTACAAGCCGTCCGCCGTCCGCCGTCAAATAATTTATCCATGAAAATAGGCCTGATCGGGGTCGGCCACCTCGGAAAGATCCATTTGAAATGCCTGCTCGAACTGCCCGAAATTTGGCAAATCGCGGGTTTTTTCGACCAGTCCGATGAAAATTCAGCGAAGATCGAGGCCGAATTTGGCATCAAACGGTTCACCGAGCTCGACGACCTATTGGCCGTTTGCGAAGCCGTGGACATCGTTGTGCCGACCGTTTCACATTTTGAAATGGCCGAAAGGGCCATCCTTCGCGGCCTCCATTTTTTCATCGAAAAACCATTGACGGAAACGGTGGAGGAAGGTAGGCGGCTCGTCGAACTGGCCAACCGGGCGGGCGTTTTGGGGCAAGTTGGCCATGTCGAGCGGTTCAACCCTGCTTTTTTGGCGGTCAATGACCTCGATTTGCGGCCAATGTTCATCGAAACGCACCGGCTTTCAGCTTTCAAACCGCGCGGGACGGACGTTTCGGTGATCCTCGACCTGATGATCCACGACCTCGATTTGATCCTGAAAATGGTCAAAAGCCCAGTCGCCTCGGTCTCGGCGAGCGGCGTCGCGGTTTTGAGCGACACGCCCGACATTGCCAACGCGCGGGTCGAATTTGAGAACGGCTGCGTCGCCAACCTGACCGCCTCGCGCATCTCGCTCAAACAGATGCGGAAAATGCGCCTCTTCCAGCCGGACGCATATATCAGCCTCGATTTTTTGGAAAAAAACGCCCAGATCGTGCGGCTTTTCGAGCCGGACAGCCCCGACCTGCCCGATGCCGAACATTTTATGGAGCTCGACACGCCGCGCGGCAAACGTCTGATGCTGGCCGAACAGCCCGAAACACGGCCCGGGAACGCCATAAAAATGGAGCTCCAAGCGTTCGGCGAGCGCATCCGGGCGCAGTCGGAACCGCTCGTAACGCTCGGCGACGGGCTGGCCGCGCTCGAACTGGCCCATCGGATATTGGCGGAAATAAATTTTAGGAGCACCCGGTTTTTGGGCAATACAATTTGATGGGCCGCGTTTTTTAGTTAAATTTATCTTAATCCGAGCACCGTTTTCTCATATGAAGTACTGTTCCCTGCCCCTCGCGGCCCTGCTTTTTGTGTTTTTGGGCTGCAACAAAAAAGAGCCGATCCCGGCCTATTTGAACATCCAAAGCATTGATGTTCAAGGTTTTACGGACCACAAGATCACGGATGCGTGGGTCTATGCCGACAACGAGTTCCTCGGCACGTTCCCTTTGCCCGGGCAAATCCCGATCTTGAAATCGGGCAACGTCAAGATCGATGTCCTCTCCGGCATCCTCGAAAATGGCGACTATCAAACGCCCAATTTCTACCCGTTTTTTCCAAGCTATTCGCTGACCACATTGCTCACGCCGGGCGAAACCAGGGCAATCCAGCCCGTCGTTATATATGACCCGGTCACGACGGTCGCCCTTTTTGACGGTTTTGAACAAAATGGCGCCATCAACTGGTTTGCCGAGGAGGTCGATGGCGACCCACTGACGCGGATCGTCACGGTCACGGACGACCCTTTCGAGGGCGCACAATCGGCAAAGGTCACGATCGACACGTCGCACCAGCTTTTTGAGGTGCGGACGCTCGAGCTGGAAAACCTGCCCACGAGCGGCGGGCGGCCCTGCTGGCTCGAACTTACCTATAAGACCGATTTTCCGTTCATCATCGGCCTTTCGGGCGCGGAGGCCGGGCAAACCTTTGAAACGTCCTATATTCAAAAGGTTTTCCCGAAAACGGAATGGACAAAAATGTACGTC
This sequence comes from Saprospirales bacterium, assembly GCA_031414895.1. GTDB lineage: Bacteria > Bacteroidota > Bacteroidia > Chitinophagales > Saprospiraceae > JANOQP01. Next base: position 7,863 of record JANOQP010000911.1, on the reverse strand, counting down.
AACCTGACCCAGGCGTTGGCGCTTTCCGATTTTCCGATCTATAAACTTGCCATCCGTGCAAGGCTCCCGTTGGACGACAAGGGCAAACCGACGATCATTTCTGGGAGCATGTTTTTGGACAATATGCGACTGGTTTATTTGAAATAAACATTGAAGCGGTGGCTTTGAGCCACCGCCCCAATAGGCCCTGCCAATCCGCAAACAAGAAAAAAATTGACCCGACGACAGAGACAAATACAGATGTTCCTCTACATCTTCTTTGATTTCTTGGCCGCGATGCTGGCCTGGGCGGGCTTTTTTATTTACCGAAAAACGGTCGAGGGCGCGGCGATCGATGCCTCGATTTTGAGCGACAAAAAATTCACGCTCGGCATTTTTTTGATCCCGCTCGGCTGGGTCCTGCTCTATTCCATTTTTGACAAATACGCCGAAATTTACCGCCTTTCGCGCCTTGCGACCATCGCGCGGACGTTCTTTTTGACCTTTTTGGGGGTGATATTCCTCTTTTTTACGCTCATTTTGGATGACGTGGTGCATGGTTACCGCACCTATTATTCGTCGTTCCTCACCCTTTTTGGGCTGCATTTTTTCCTGACGGGCTTATTTCGGATGGTCATTTTGACGCGGGCCAGCCGACGGTTGAAAGCGGGCCAGGTCTCGTTCAACACGATCATTATCGGTGGCAACCAAAATGCGGTGGACCTTTTCCGCGAGGTGCGCGGCCAGAAAAAAGGGAGCGGCAACAAGTTCATCGGCTTCATCGACTCGAACGGCCGCAGCACCAACGAACTGATGGAATATTTGCCCGTTTTGGGCAAGATCGAGCAACTTCCAGCCGCCATCCGCGAGAACAAAATAGAGGAGGTCATCGTCGCCATCGAGACTTCGGAACACAACCGGCTGCGCGAAATCTTGGACCTTTTGTACGAATTTGACGACCGTGTTTTGGTCAAGATCATCCCCGACATGTACGATATTCTGCTCGGCACGGTCAAAATGAACCAAGTTTTCGGCGCGGCCCTGATCGAGATCAAACAGGATTTGATGCCGTTTTGGCAACGTTTCATCAAGCGCGGCATCGATGTTTTGGCCAGCGTGACGACCCTCGTTTTGCTGTTGCCGGTTTTTTTGTGGATTGCTTTTCGGGTAAAAATCGGCTCCAAAGGCCCCATTTTTTACCGCCAACCGCGCATCGGGCTGAACGGGAAACCTTTTGAGATCCTCAAATTCCGCTCGATGTCCGTCGATGCCGAGCGCAACGGCCCCCAATTGAGCAACGAAAACGACCCGCGCTGCACCCCGTTCGGCGGTTTCATGCGCAAATGGCGGCTCGACGAACTGCCCAATTTTTGGAACGTCCTTTGGGGCGATATGTCGATCGTCGGCCCGCGTCCGGAGCGGCAATTTTTCATCGACCAGATCGTCCACCACAACCCGCACTACAAACATTTATTGAAGGTCCGACCGGGCATCACCTCGTGGGGGCAGGTCAAATATGGCTACGCCTCGACCGTCGAACAGATGCTCCAACGGCTCAAATTTGACCTCCTTTACATCGAAAACCGCAGCCTCGCGCTGGATTTCAAGATCATGTTCTACACGTTGATCGTGCTTTATCAGGGGCGGGGGAAATGAGGAAATGCACCATGTTTCGGCAAAAAGACTATTTTTGCTCAAATTTCAACAACAATGACTACCGCAAATTTAAGGACAGCCAGCCCATCAAAAACGGTCAAGCCCACCCGGCAAAAACCCATCCCGGAGGAATTTGTGGCGGAGACGATCGATGGGGTCCGGTTCTATTATCGCGGATTTAGGCAGGCGATCAAAAACAACAAAACTTCGGAACACATCATGGCAGACAGCTACCTGCAATCCATAATAAAAAATCTCATTGGTGATTTTTTGAAAGTCAAGCTTGATAAAAAAAAATGGCAAGTCTTGGCCGGGGAAACGGGAAGCCATATCAATGTGAAAAACAATTTGGGGCTGGACATCGTGGTTTTTGACAAAATTGCCGCTTTCAAACAGCCGGATTTTTGCAAATTTTCAAGTATCCCGCCCGTTTTGGTCATCGAAATCGATGTGAACGTCGAACTGCCCGACCCAAATTCCGACCTTTTCCAAGAATACGTCGTCCCGAAAATCAACCGCCTTTTTGTCTTCGGAACCGAAAAAGTGGTCTGGGTCTTTACAAAGAGCAAAAAGGTGCTCTCCGCAACGCCAGACCGGCCATGGCAATTTTTCAATATCGACGAGGACGTGCCGATCATGGAAAAAGCAAAAATGAACGTCCGGAAATTGATGGACGAAGAGGGCATCAGCCCGGATTTTTATTGAAAAGCAACAAAGCGCCCCCGCCCCCAAGGGCAATTTCTGACCCACTGCCCGCATTTTTCAAAAAAAAAAGCCGCACGGAACATCCTTTTCGATGAATCCGTGCGGCCTTTTTTTTGCCAAAAATAAAATCAATATTTCACCACCCGGACAGGCTGCGAACGCCAATCCCCATTTTTCAAAATGCCGAAATAAGTGCCGCCCGGCAGTTCTGACAGCCCGATTTTAAAGCTGTTCAGCCCGTCGGCGACCTCCATGGTTTTTGAAAATACCTGCCGACCGAGGAGGTCGAAAAGCAAAAATTGTGCATCCGCTGCATTTTCCATGCTGAATTGAACAGTAACCTCGTCGCCCGTCGGGACGGGGAAAACTTGCAGGTTTTCGCCCGTGATCGGGCGGACGACGGAGGCGATGTTCGACAGGTTTTCCGTCCCGTCCACGTCCTGCGAACGGAGGCGGTAATAGCTGTTCGGCATCGGTTTTTCGTCCATAAATAGATAGGATTTGCCGCTTGGCGCATCGCGAAGGCCGTCGAGCTTGGCGATTTCTGCCCAATTTGAAATGCCGTCCGCCGAGCGTTCGAGGCGGTGATGGGCGACATTTTTTTCGGAAGCGGTCCGCCATTCGACTAGGTTGGCCGGGCCGGCCATTTTTGCCGAAAAACTGGCCAGTTCGAGCGGCAGGGCGGCGATGTTGATCGCACCGAACAGTTCGGAAAAGGTGTTCACCGTAAATTGGAGGACGAATTCGTCGTTGCCCACCGAGATTGCCGTGACCGATGGGACCAGGTTGAGGCCGCTCGTATTGTTCGAAAAAACGCAGTCCTCGTTCGCACCGTCATAATGATAGGCATCGAGGTCGTCGATGGTGAAACTGTACAGGTTGTTCAGATAGGTATTTTTGAGGTAGGTAAAATCGGTGGTCTTGAACAACAGGCGGACGGATATGGGCGACGAGCCGGAGGGCGCGTTTTGCGATTGCAGGTCGAGGTACCGGCCCATGTAGGAGACGTAGGTATTGAACGTGCCGGGGCCGTTGTTGGCAATCTTGGCGGTGACGGTGCCGAGGTTTTGGGTGGACTTGATGGCGATCACCAAACTGCCGAGCGCACCCGTGTTTGGCGTGGTGTAGATGTTGAACCATTTGTTCGGGTAGGTCAGGCCGTTCACAGCTTCGAGCGAGGTGGCCGGGTACGACGCGCAGGTAGTGGTGGGCGAGACGAGGGCCAGGTTTTCAAAAACACCGATGTCGTAAAGGCCCGCCACGCTGCTGTACCCATCCAATTGGATATAATAGGTCAAGCCTTCGGTGAGGCCCGTGTAGCTGAAAACGGAATTGTCGCCCGTGCCCAAAATGCCGTTGTCGTCATCGCTGATGAGGCGGATATAGGTCGAAAAAGTGCCGACCGTGCCGACTTGATAGAGCGAAAGTTGGGTGTCGTTGTTGCTTTTTTGCGGGCTGAAATCGGTTGTGATCGTCACCGAGCCGGACGGCGGGGCGACAAATTTGTACCAGACCGTGTTGTTCGCGGCGGTCAGCCAACGGCCACCGTTTGCCGAGGTCGGGTTCGGTTCCGAAGTTTGGAGGGTGCTGCCGGCATTGGTGCCCTGAACTTGCGTGGCATCGACGGCGAGGGTGATTGCATCCGCTGCGTTGTCATTTAAAGGCCGGGTCGAAAAGGTATTTGGCGTCGAATAGTCGCTCACGCCGCCGCCGGTGCAATTGGTGCGGACATAATATTGATAGGTCGTTGCCGGGGTCAAACCGGTGAGGTTGTGCGGTTTTGAGGAGACCGCAATGGAGGTGCCGCCCGTGTTCGGGTTGAAGCCGGGCGCACCGTACCTTATTTCCCAAGAAACGCTGCCGGAAGGCTCGGTCCAGTTCATGCTTGCCGAGGTGCTGGTCGTGGAGGCCGTTAGCGAATGCGGCTCAACGCAGCCGAGGATGGTTTTGAAATAGATGCCGACATAAAAATCGGACGAGCCGACTGTACAAATGCCCTGTATCTCGACCTCATATTTGGTGGCAGCGACGAGGGAGGTCAGTAAATATGGGCTGGAAATCCCGGCCACCGTGGTCCAAGTGGCCGTGCCATAGACGCGGTAGCGCATATTGACGGAGGTATTGTCGCCGTGCGGGGACCAACTGAACGTGGCCGACGTGCTGGACGGCGTACCGACAAGTGCAAAAGCGGATGGCGAGCCACAAGTATTGGCGATGCTGGTGCAAACCATATTGGCGATGCAACCGCCCGTTGCGGCAGACGTGACCTCGGCCATAATCTTTTGGCGCGGGTTGGTCGTGCTGCTGAAAGTGCCGAAACCGTTGGCCAAATTGATCCCATTGCTCGTCAAATGGCAATAGCTCATGACCGTCCCGCCGCCCGTCGGGGCAGGGCCAAGCGGGCAACCGCCCTCGGTTGTGTAACAATTGTCGAGCGCGCCCGCCGTCCAGCCACAGTTTTGGGTATGGTTGGAGCCGACATTGTGGCCCATCTCGTGGGTCACCACCATTACGCTCCAAGAATAGGCCGGCACGACGCTATAGGTTGCGTCCACGTCGCTGTACGCGTAGCAATGGCTGCTGCTGCAAAGGACATCCAGATAGGCAACGCCGCCCAAACCGCCCGGGTCCATGGCAATCAAATGTGCGAGGTCTCCGTCAAAATTGGTCCGGGTTGTTCGGAACGCGCTCAATGCATCGCCGCTCGTACCGAACGGATACCCGTCATCCGTCGTCCAAACATGGATGGTGGAGATGACGGTACTGATGTCCTCTGCGGCATAGAGGATTGCAACGTTGTTAAAAATCCCGGTGACGTGATTGACCGTCGCGGCCATGGTCACCTTGTTGAGAAAAAGCCCAAAATCGGCCTCCAGATAGACCCGCACGCAGCCATTGATCAAGGCTCGTTGGCCTTTCGCGGGCGTGGTCGTGGTTGGGCCAGAAACGAAGCGGTCATCGGCATGGCAATCGAGGGTGCCGGGCGGTTTTGGGAGCTCTGATTCGGGGCAAAAGACATAGTTCAATCGGTTCCCGGGCATCTCGACGCGGCCCAAATTGAAATTGCCAGCACCCTTCGTGGAAATAATGCCCATCAATTCGTTGTCAAAAAAGCTGACACCGGCCATCGAGTTGACCTCGCCCCGGACGTTTCCACGGTAAAATGCGCCCGTTGCGTAAGGCACTGCCTGCCCGTTGCTTTGGGAAGTGGTGACCCGAAAACTGGCATCCAAAATGTCCACTTTCACGAGGTCGATGATCATTTCGCCACCAAAATAGGGCAGCACGAGCGACAACGTGGCAGGCCGTTCGCGCTCCGCTTTTTTCAAAATTTCGAGGTCGAGCTGCAAATATTGGGCCTTGATATCCGCCACCTCGGCGGGCAGCCCGGCCACTTCGGCCAATGGCGAAAACGGCGCGACCGGCTCAAAACGCGCACCTAGGTCTTTTGCATTTTTCACAAGCTCATCGAGCGAGGAACGTGTTTGCCCATAGGACAGGGCCGGGATCAATGTCAAAATGGCTAAAATGAAGACTTTATTCATACTGGAAAAATTTAGGCGACGAAGCTACGGTGGGGGAATTTATCAATATATAATTTTAGTCAAAATGGTTTAAATACGACAGGAGTCGGGTATTTCTGTTGTTGGTTTTTTTTTGAATAAGATTCATTTTCACAAAGCCCAAACCAATTGCGCAACCCGCCCTCGGTCAGTTTTCAAGGCCAATAAAGTCGATATGGTAATGGTCATCGTGAACGCGGTTGGTCCAATAGGGCAGGTTTTTGGCGAAAAAAATGCCCCGGTCGCCGACCAATTTGCCGGAGGTTGTTGCCAAAAATTCGTCCATCAGTTCGAGCCGGAAAATGATTTTTTTGATCTTCAAGCCATTGTTGCGTGCCGCGTCGTCGATGGCCAAAATATGCCGCGCCATGTTTTCGAAATCAATTTCGACCCATTTTAGCGGATAAAACCGCCCATGTCCGTCAAAATCGTGCAGGTAATGGAAATACCCGAAATGGTCGAAAAAGCTGGACTGCCCCCCGCCTCGCCATTTTTTTGGCACCATGAAATCCGCGCTCGTCCCATTTTGGTGCGTCCGGTGGATCATCAGGCGACCGCCGTTTTTGTCCGAGCATTCCATGAGGCGGAAAAACGTGCCGGGGCAGGTCGTTTCGCAGGATTTATAGGCTTCCAAGATTGTCCGGCAGGTATTTGAGTGGGTGTACCCGTTGTCAAAAAGGTAATAGCTCAAACCGCTGAAATAGCCGAAATTTTTCCCCGAAAACGGCAAGAGCCATCCGTTTTCGAGCGTCCCACGACGGACCGAACCGATGGATTGGCTTTCGCCCATATTTTGGTGGTTGATTTCCGGCAGGGCCGAAATGGCATAAACGACCGCGAAAATGAGCGCGGGCCATTTTGCCTTTTTGAAAAAGCCGATCCGGCGAAGGTTTGTTTTATCCATATCAAGTTGAAAATCAACGGTTTAGCGATATTGACATTTTGAAAACAGGCCGAAAAACATTGTTTTTGTCCGCAGCCTGTTTTCTTTGCCGCCGATACATTGGCAATTGGCCGATAAACCCGCGCAGAGAACCGCTCGGTCCGGCCACCGCAAACCTGCCATTTTTTTTCACAAAATCCAGTCAAATTATGAAGGCACGAAGTATTCAGGCCATTGCCATGCTCGTTATTTGCATCGCAATTGCGGCCCCGGTTTCTGCAAAAAACAGTTCAGAAAACACCACCAACCCCGCCTCCGCCAATCGTTTGGAAGAATTTGGCATCGCCAGTTATTACGCCGAGGCGTTCCACGGAAAAAAGACCGCGAACGGTGAAAAGTACGATATGTACGACCTCACCTGCGCCCATAAAAGCCTGCCTTTCGGCACGCTCGTCCGCGTCACGCGGCTCGACAACGGGCAATATATAACGGTGCGCGTCAATGATCGCGGCCCGTACACGAAGGGTTTTATCATCGATATCTCGAAGCGCGCCGCTGAAAAAATCGGCCTCATCCAAGCGGGCATCACCAAGGTCCGCATCGAGGTCGTCGGCGACACGAAGAGCAAGGAATATTCCGGCGAGCCGGTCATGTACTCGAACGGCGAAAAACCGTATGTCGCCAAGCCCGCATCGCTCCCCGTCGCCACCGAACGGGCCGACTTGAAACAGATGCCCGTGACGAAACCGGCCGCCATCGAAAAGAAAAAAGTGGTCAAAGTGACCCAAACCGAGGTCGAAAAACCCGAATTAAGGGCTTTTGAAAAGGTGACCGCCAAGACTTTCAAACAATACGACCTGTATAAAATCGAGCTTTCGCGGCCCAAAAAAGCGGGCTATGGCGTTCAGGTCGAGACGCTTTCAAATGCCGAAAACGTGTTTTCGACCGTTGCAAAACTGCAATCGACCTACGAAAATATCCTGATGAGCATCGAGCCTGGCGCGGGCGACAAACCCGTTTATAAGTTGATTGTTGGCCCCTATGGCGATAAACCAAAGGCCGATGCGGCGCAAAAAG
>JANOQP010000910.1:0-4338 GCA_031414895.1 Saprospirales bacterium | reverse complement strand
GCTGCGCGAAAACCGCCCCGACGGCCTCCAACCCGTCGATGAGGATCTCACGGCGGGCGATATCCATGCTTTTGCGGCGCAAATCGGCGGCACGGTCACTCATTTTGCCTATCGGCGGATCTGGAACCGCAACGATTATTTCCATGCGGTCATCGAAACCGGGCCGTCGATGGAGCTCGCCGATCGGCCTTTTTTTGAAAAACTGGCCGACCGCGTGCCGTTCGGGCGGTGGATCCGGGCGGCGGAGGTGCGGCGCAAACTGTCTTGAATTTTTCCGAAAGACCCAATTTTTTGGCCATGTCAAAATTGAAAATTGCGATGCTCTCGCCGAACCCATCGGCAAAAACGGAGACGTTTGTCCGTGCCCAATTCGATGGTTTGGCGGGCGACGCGACGATGGTTTGCGATGGCTATTTGCCCGGTTTTGTCGAAAATCATGGGTCGCTGACCGGGCGAGATTTTATTCAAAAATTGAAAAATAGGCTCGAATCTGTCGTTTTGCCCCATAAAATGAACCGAGCTGAACGGGATCTGGCGGGTTTCCTCAAAAAAGGAACCTTTGACCTGGCCCTTGTCCAATATGGCCCAACGGCAGCGCGGTCGCTCCGGGCGATGAGGGCGGCGGGGCTGAAATTCGCGGTCTATTTTCACGGGATGGACGCTTTTCACCACAAAACAATCGCGAAATATGGCCGGTACAGAGAAGTTTTCGCGGAGGCAAAACTCGTTTTCGCGGTCAGCGGACCGATGCGCGAACAGCTTTTGCGGCTCGGCTGCCCGCCCGAAAAACTGGTCGTCAATCCGTGCGCACCGCATGGCCGTTTTTTTTCCGTGAAATGCTGTTTTTGCTCAACTACCTTTTTGTTCGTCGGCAGGTTTGTCCCCAAAAAAGCCCCGGAAAAACTGCTCGAAGCTTTTTTATTGGTCAAAAAATCCGTCCCAAAGGCGAAACTGATCATGGCCGGCGACGGGCCGCTGCGCGAACCTATCATCAAATTGGCGAAAAAAATGGGCATCGCTGACGCGGTTTCGTTCCCCGGAAAGGTTTCGCCCGACCAAATTATGTTCATGATGTCGGACAGTTTGGCCTATGTCCAGCACAGCATCACCGCGCCGGGGGGCGATTCGGAAGGGACCCCGGTCGCCATTTTGGAGGCGGCGGCGGCTGGGCTGCCGGTCGTTTCGACACGCCACGCGGGCATTCCGGCGACCGTTTTGGAGGGCGAAACCGGGTTTTTGGTCGATGAAAACGATGTCGCGACGATGGCCGAACGGATGGTTTTTTTGGCAAAAAACGTCGAATTGGCAGAGGAAATGGGCAAAAATGGGCGAAAGCATATCGCCGATAATTTTTCGCTCGAACGGCATTTGAAAATTTTGAACGAAAAACTGGCGACAATTTGAGGTTTAATAATGAGGGGGTGACTCAGAGTCACCCCCTCATTTGCTCGAACAGAAATTGACAAACAAAAACCTCGAAAATTGAACTACCTGATCCTCGACATCGAAGCCACCTGCTGGAAAGTGCCGCCGCCCGACCCGCGCTCGGAGATCATCGAGCTGGGCGCGTTCCGGGTCAACCAATTTGGTGAGGTGCGCGGCAAGTTCAGCCGTTTCGTCAAGCCCGTTTTGAACCCGACCCTCTCCGATTTTTGCCGCGAACTGACGAGCATCGATCAGGTCGACGTGAACCGGGCGCGGACATATCCCGACATCGTCGAGGAATTTTTGGCATGGGGAAAAGTGGACGACGAGGAACATTTGATCTGCTCATGGGGCAATTTTGACAAAAAAATAATGGCCGACAACTGCGTTTTGCACAGCCTCGACCCCTGGTGGACCAAGGAACACGCCAATTTAAAAGACCTCTACATGAAGCTGAAGGGCTTCCGCACGCCCATCGGGCTGAAAAAAGCGGTCGAACGCGAGGGTTTTGAGTTCACCGGGACACATCACCGGGGCATCTCGGACGCGGAGAACTTGACGAAGGTTTTTTTGAAATACATGCCCGATTGGAAATTTTGAAAATGCGCGACAACCATGACTTTTGAAGAATTAAGCAAACAATTCAAGGCTAAAAAATTCCCGCCGATCATCGTTTTGCACGGTGAGGAAGGATTTTTTATTGACCGTTTGGAGGCGATTATCGAAGAAAATGCGCTCACGGAGGCCGAAAAGAGCTTCAACCAGACCATTTTTTATGGAAAGGACTCGGACGCGATGACGATTGCCGACACGGCGCGCCGATACCCGATGATGGCGGAGCGGCAAGTCGTCATTTTGCGCGAGGCGCAGGAAATGCGCGGCCTCAACGACCTCGCCGGATATGCCGAAAAACCGGTGCCGACGACGCTTTTCGTGGTCTGCCACAAACATAAAAAGCTGGACGAGCGGCTCAAATTCGGGAAAAACCTGAAAGCGGGCGGCGCACTTTTGTTCGAGTCGAAAAAGCTGTACGACAACCAATTGCCCGATTTTGTGGTCAATTATATCGCCTCGAAAAAACTGCGGATCGACCAAACGACCGCCGGGCTGATCGCGCAGCACCTCGGCAACGACCTCTCAAAAATCGCGAACGAATGCGACAAGCTCGCGCTCAATTTGCTCTCCGGGACGGGCGTGACCACCGCCCATGTCGAGCAGTTCATCGGGATCTCGAAGGATTACAACATCTTCGAACTACAAAAAGCGATCGGCGAACGGAACATTCTGCAAGCGACCAGGATCGCCAATTATTTCGCGGCGAACACCAAAAAGCATCCATTGGTGATGACCGTCAGCGGTTTGTACAGTTTTTTTTCAAAAGTCTGGCTGCTCAACCAACTTGGGAACAAGCCCGAAAACGAGGTTTTGGAGGCACTCGAACTCCGTTCGGCGTTTTTTTTAAAAGATTACCGGCTCGCGGCGCGGAATTTCAACGGCCCGAAATCGGCGGAGGTCATTGGGCTTTTGCACCAATTTGACCTAAAATCAAAAGGGGTGGACAGTTCGCAGCCGGAGGACGGACTGGTGCGGGAGCTGGTCTATCGCATTTTGCATTGAATTTTTTGGCACAAAAAAAGACGGCGAAGTTTGGGGCTCCGCCGTCTTTGAAAATGAAATTGAAAACCGTTTTTTCAGTTTTTTCCCGCCCGCATCGCCTCGATATCGGCCTTTATTTTCTCGATTTCGGCGGCCTGTTTTTTCAGTTCCACATTTTCTTTTTCCACTTTTTCGAGCCGCTCAACGACCGACCGGAGTGCCTCCACGAGCATCGGGTCGAATGTGACGTAGCTGGTTTGGAGGTATCCAAGAGCGTCCGTTTTCACGAGTTCGGGGAAAATGGGCTGCATTTCCTGTGCGATAAAGCCTGTTTGTCGACCATTTGGGCGGATGCTGCCCGTCATTTTATCGTCCCAATCGAACGAAACGCCGCGGAGGGCGAGCATTTTTTGGAGCGATCCCGCCGGGTCGAGTGGTTGGATATTGGCTTTCAACCGTCGGTCGGAATTGCCGAGCCACGAGCCGGGCGCGTCTTTCGAGGCCGTGCCGTTCACCTCGAGGGCATTGGTGAGGGCCTTCCGGTTGATGCCGAGACGGCGGCCAGCAAAATCGCCCCAAATGAGCGGCGCGGCTTGTCCGGTATCGGTCTCGATGATGAGTTTACGGTCGCCCGTCAGCTCTTTGAACCCGGCGGATTCACCGATATAGACATTGTATTTCCCGTCGTCGTTGTTCTGTCCGGCAGCGCGGCCGATGAAAACATTGTGCTGTCCGTGGAATGAATTTTTGCCGGCCGCGCGGCCTAAATAGGTGTTGTAGGCGGCATTATCGCCCGAAAACCCGGCCAATTGACCAACATAAGTGTTCGCCGCGCCCGATTTGTTGCTGTACCCCGCGCCCTCGCCGACAAAAACATTGACATACCCGACATCCGTGACCGCGCCCGCACCCGCGCCAATAAAGGTGTTGCACGCGCCCGACATCTCGTTGTTGCTCCCGGCCTCCGCGCCGACGACGGTGTTGTTGATACCAGTCGTATTTGATTTTCCGGCACGGAACCCGACGAACGTATTATACCTATCGGCATCCATAACCTGTTTTAAACCAGCCTCTTCGCCGATAAAAATGGATTTTCCGCTGTTGATTTGTTGGAGGTTGTTTCCCTTCATTTGCCAGCGTTCGAGGCCGCCAACTTGGAAACGGAGGATGTTTTCGTTGGGGTATTTTTCGGCATCGATGGTCGTATTGTCGTCGGTGTCCTGGATTTTTTTGACCGGGCCGGTCGGGTTGGTTGTGGTGTCCTTTTCGATGACCCGCTGTGCGACGAGGGCGAACGGGACGCTCAAAAGTTGTGTC
>JANOQP010000909.1:0-6113 GCA_031414895.1 Saprospirales bacterium | reverse complement strand
CCCCCCCCCCCCCCCCCCCCCCCCCCCCCCCCCCCCCCCCCCCCCCCCCCCCCCCAAAATCCTGCTCGTCGTCATGATGTCCGTGCAAATGCTTTCTGCTCAAACCTTTTGTAATTTAGAGGACTTTGATTTTGACTGCCTCAATTCAGCTCCGAACCTGTTCAAATGCGGGGGCGTAACTGACCCGGTGGTGACGTTTTCAGACTTGATTGACGCGGAGATATTGCTGCCTGTAAGTCAGGCCCAAACTATGGCCCAGTACATCGTCATCGAAGGGATAGTTGAATTGGACATCCCAGAATACACATTCGCAAACGGGTCTGAAATCATATTTGCACCCGGAGGTCCTCAAAACCAGTTGCTGATTCCCGCAGGAAAACTCTCCCTCAAAGGAACACATGTCCACGGATGTACCCGCCTTTGGCGGGGCATAAACGTAACTGGCACACTCGAAGTGACCGATCATTCGGTAATAGAGGATGCGGAATACGGCATATATCTGAACCAAGGGGCAAAGTTGCTTTGCAGGACAAGCCTTTTTACGGGCAACTATATTGGCATATATGCCGGGGCACCTTTGGGTGCGGTGTCCTTTGGTGGTGCCGTCATTGAAGGGTGCACTTTTTCGGGCACGAAAGACCTGCTCGAGGGTTGGAACTATTCCCAACCAGAATTGCTCCACCTCGAAAAACCCCGCGAGGGGATCCGGTTGGAGAATGTGACCCAAATCAATATTGGCGGGTCAAACAGCTTGAACAAGTTCGAGGACTTTGTAGGCGATATTGATTTGTTGCCTTCAGGAAACCAAGTTTGTGGAATCCATGCCATCAACTCCAATGTCAATGTGACAAAATCGCAGTTCGAGAACATTGTTTCCAACTTCATCACCCCGCTTTTTCAGCCCCAAGCGGCTATTGGGGTCTTTGCTGAAAATCTCGGCAACCCTGCCATTTTCACGGTAACTGTCAATGGAAATGGTGTTGGCGCAGCCTCACCTTTTACTTTTCGCAATTGTTTGAACGCGGTTTTCGCCAGAAATTACAATTTGGTTGCTTCCCAAATCTTGGCGGATCGTTGCAACTACGGGTTTTTCGTTCGAGCGTGGAACAACTCCGTGCCAAATATATTTGTGGCCAATAACCGGGTTCTAAACACCCGCGAAACGGGCGTCCATGCCGTATTTGATCAACTTGGCAATGGGCAGAATGTGGCCATACTGAACAATGACATCACTTTTGCGCTTCCAATTAATGGTACTGCGCCAGGTCCGCACAGGGGCATTTTTGCACTCGGTTTCACGCCCACCATGGCCCAATCTTTTCAAATTGTCGATAATCAAATAACCGAGGAAGCTGAAAACACAACCCTTTCAGGCTTTGAGGGAATTTCGCTTAAATCCATCAGGTCTGCTGTTATTTCTGGAAATACCGTATCAGAAATGAACGCTTCGTCCCAAGGCAATAAATCCTTTTTCGGCATACAGGTCTGGGATTCAAACAATACGACAATAGAGAACAATTCCGTACAGGGTAATTCAACAAATTATACACCCTTCTACAGTTTTGGAGCTTCGGGCATAGCTGTTCTGTTCAGCGCCGAGTCCGAGATTGCCTGCAATACCGTTGACAATGTCAATCAAGGCATTACCTTCTTTGGGACCAAATGCAATCCCACTAACCTCAACCACAATACTTTTGGCACACATGGGCAAGGATTGGCGTTGGAAGAACCCACCAATATTGGCCATCAAGATTTGAGGGACAATATCTGGCAAGGGTCTTCGGGACAATTTGAGGCCGTCTACAAATGGAAGGATTTTAATCCAGCAATTCCATTTCACACAACTTATTTGCAATACTCAAAGTTCGCAATTAGTACGGCAGTCGCCAACGACCTGCCAAATATCGCCCGATGGGCTAACCCTCGGTTGATTGACGGGGGAACTCTCACTTTTGACGATTCGGACAATTTGTGGTTTGAGGGAGATGTTAACCAAACCGCCACGATGTGTTCAAGCTCCCCACCTCCGCCACCCGGCCTGACATCAACAGACGAAGATGTCATCCTCGGTATTTATCAACCCCTAAAAGGACATGAGGCAACAGTTTGGGAAGCGGGTTTCCACACTTTCCACCGTTTGCACCGGAGGCCTGATTTGCGGCCCTCAAATAGTGCCGCACGCTCATGGTACAATGACCGTTACGATTCCAATCTTGGAAAAATGGCCCGTGATTATGATGCCGTCACCAATTTGGGAATATCCAATGCATCTATCGAGACAAATAAAACCTTGTTGGACAATTTATTGGGCCAGTTGAACACAAAGAATGGCGAATGGTCGATGGCTGCAACAGCGAGCGAAAAAGCGCAAATCGAACAAGAAATCGCTGGGCTTAACCAATCAGTCCTCGATGTTCAAGATGACTTGGCAGCATTGATAGTTGCCAATGAAGCCTCCGAAAACAACACAAGACAATCAATCGTCAATGATTTGAACAGCTTGACCCTCGCGACTGAATACGAACAAGACCTGCGGATGGCATTGGCCATTCCATTGGTATCGGCTATTTCAGGTCAGGGTTATTCCTCTGCCCAACAATCCTCCCTGACCACAATTGCTGAAAAATGCAGGATTGCCGGAGGTTTTGGTGTTGCAATTGCAAGGATAGCCTTGAATTATACCATGGACAAAACGGCTGCCGATTTCAACTGCGAGGTTGATCCTCGAAGCGGATTGCTCCAGCAAATCGAGCAAAAAGCGTCGTTGTACCCAAACCCAACTTCGGGCGCGTTCACGCTGAAATGGGCAGAAAAATCAAGTACAGCCCAAATCCGGTTGCTTGATTTGTTCGGCAGGGCAATCAATCAATGGGAAATTGAAGATGCCCGCGAGTTTTCCAACAGCGGGTTTCCAATGCTAAACGGCACTTACTTTCTGGAACTCCGTCTCGATGGGCAAAAACCGGAAAACCACCGGTTGATTATTTCAAATTAATTTATCGCTAACCATGCACCCTGTTCCGTGTCCACATGGGACAGGGTGCTTTTTCTATTTTCCAATGCGCAAAAGCATCATTTGGGGAATAGCAACCCTGTTGTTGCCTGTCCTCAATCTAGTTGCCCAAAAACACGACCATATGTGGATTTTTGGCTATACCGCTTCAACACCAAATCCCCCGATCACTTCCGATTTCGGCCGAGCAATAATTGATTTCAATCAACTCCCTACTATTGCATACAAGAGTTATTTGAAATTGAATTTTCATGCGACGGCCTCTATTTTTTCTGATTCAGTTGGTAGCATCTTGTTTTATTCCAATGGTATTTCACTTAGGAACGGACAAAACCTATTAATCGAGAACGGGGACACTTTAAACCCCGGTGAATATTGGGAAAATGACAAAGAATCCGGTATGGCGCACCCGGTTGGCGGGTTCGGACTGCCTTTCCCCAATCATCCAGGATTATATTTTTTTTTTCACGAGGGTGTTGAGGTCGATTTCAACCCCTTCAACGTGCGCGGCAGCCCTATTTATTATACATTGATAGACATGAATGCCAACAATGGCAAAGGGAAAGTGCTTGCAAAAAACCAGAAAATCATGACAGGTGACCTTGCGTGGCCCGCGGCCTGTAAGCACGGCAATGGGCGTGATTGGTGGGTAACCATGTACACCCTTGATAGCGTGGCACAACAGACTTATCTGCTTTCTCCGGCGGGGCTCACTGGGCCTTTTATCCAAAAAATTGGCCCTGAATTCCCTATGCATGAGACGGCCAGCAAGAGCATCTTTTCTCCCGATGGCAAAACTTATGTCCGACACGACGGGAAAAATGGTTTAAGGCTCATGGATTTTGATCGCTGCACAGGCCTTTTTTCCAATTTGCGGGCTGTACCCTATCCGCCCGAAATTTGGTCATGGTCTGTAGCTTTTTCACCCAATTCGCGGTTTTTGTACATATCAAAGCCATCTGTTGTATGGCGTTTGGACATGGAAGCACCTGATATTTCGGCCTCCTTCGATACTCTTTCCCGGTACAATGGAAGTTATTGCCCGACCATTGGATGGGACACAAAAGCGTATCAGATGCAAGAAGGGCCAGATGGGAAAATCTACATCGCCAACAATTCCTCCTCACCCTGCATGAGCCGGATAGAGCAGCCTAATCTCCCCGGCCAAGCTGCGGACATGGCCTGGGGCGGCTTTGATTTGCCCCGCTGGAATTCCGCGACCATCTGCAGTTTCCCCAACTACCGCCTCGGCGAAAACGACAACAGCCCCTGCGACACAATCAACCTCCAAAAGCCCGGAGATGGTTTTATCAGCACCCAATACAAGCCTGTTGAACCGTCCGTTTTTTGGGGGTCAAAGGATGATTATACCATCCTGCCCATGCTCCGGGCAACGCCTAGCGAGACCGCAAGGCGCGAAAAAGAGGCCGCACTCGACCCAAAAAACATCTACCAACGCTATCTCGACAGCCGCGACCCATCAAAACGGGCGCAGCCTACTGAAATCGAATCACCCTCAAAAGACGACGGCCATGAATAAGTTTTGCTTTTTGCTCATGCTTTTGCTGGCAATTGGACATGTTTTTGCCCAAAAATATGACAATGTCTGGCCCGGCGGCCTCAACGAGTTTCCCGGTTCGCCCGCGTCGGGCAATTACCTCATGCGCTTCGATGGCGGCGGGCCGCAGGTTTTCCCCGCCGACCTGAAAATGAACTTTGAAAGCACGGTCGCCGCAATGTCCGATTCGACGGGCAAGCTCCTTTTTTACACAAATGGTTGCCGCATCGTCGATGCAAACGGGCTGGTTTTCGGCGACGGCGACGGCCTCAACCCCGGCGAAATCCGGGATTCGACCTGCCCCAAAAACGGCTATATCTCTCCTCGCGGCGCGATGTTTTTGCCAAAGCCGGGCGCGGAAAACTCGGAGACCGTTTTGCTCCACATGGGCGTTCATTACGATGCCGAAAACCGGGTCTTGTACGGCCCGCTTTATGCGACGACCATCGACAACACCTCAAAAACCGTCAGCGAAAAAAACAAAATACTCCTCGAACTCGTCCCACCGCCCGTGCCCGAGGCACAAAGTTTTGAGCCGTTTTCGGTCGTCCGGCACGGAAATGGCCGAGATTGGTGGGTCGTCGCCCCCGAAATCGGCACAAATCGCTATCATGTTTTCCTTTTTGGGGAAAACGGTTTTTCAAAAAAATCGCCCGTTCAGGAAATCGGCACGGCAATGTCCGGCCACCGCCCCGGCTCGACCGTCTTTTCGCCGGACGGCAAAAAATTTGCCCGCGGCCATCATTGGGCGACGGTCGTTTTGGGTTTTGACCGTTGCGCCGGCGAGTTTCAAGACCCGGTTTTTTTGGAAAGGCCGACCCATGTTTTTGGCGGTGGCGGCCTCGCCTTTTCCGAGGATGGAAGCCTGTTGATTGCCTCCGAGCAACAGGCGATTCTATCGGCTGATTTGACCGAAAACCAACCCGTTTTGGACACACTCGTGGGTTGGCAAACCGTTTTGGGCATCAGCCTCCATCATTTTCAGCCCGGCCCGGACGGCTCGCTTTATTTCAGTTCGTTGCAGCGGCTCAAAAAAATGCCCAGCCTCAAAAATCCGTTTGGGAATGTCCAGCCAACCGATTTTTCGCTGCTCGAACTGCCCGTTTGGAATGTGCGCTCCATTCCATATTTCCCCAATTTTAGGCTCTACGATTTTGCGGACAGCCCCTGCGACACGCTCGGCATCAACACACCCGTGGATGTCCAAATGACTGAAAATGAACCAGTTAGGTTAAAAATCAGTCCGAATCCTGCCAATGATTTTGTGGATTTGACCATTCCTGCGATTTGGGCAAATGGCATGCTCCGATGCACGGACAACCTCGGACGGCAATTGGTGTTTGAGCCAATCCGGGGCCGTGATTTTATTTCCCTTGACGTTTCAACCTGGCCGGCCGGGATTGTCATTTTTGAATTATTGGAAAACGGAATGCGCCTTTTAAGTGAAAAAGCCGTGATTTTCCACTGACGCGATTGCCCGAATTTTTAAGAACACGTCAAGTTTCAGCGAAACCCAAAAATGCAGCGCCTCCGCCAATTCGG
>JANOQP010000908.1:0-3909 GCA_031414895.1 Saprospirales bacterium | reverse complement strand
GGTCGAGGTGATTGCCGACCTCGCCACAAACGGGTTGATATTTGTCCCAATTCAGATTTTGGGCGAATAATTTCATCAAATAGGCTTTGATGATCGATTGAAGTCCACTATCGGCCATGATATCTTCGAGTGTTTTTTTCTTGTTGATCACTTCCTTATAGCCCGCATAATAAAACGGCTCGCCATCGATGGTCTCCCGGACGAGGTAGTCCGGGATTTTCCGTTTGGCGGCGGGCTTTGGTGCGGCAACGGCGGCTGGCATGGCAATTTCGGCAACCATAATATGGATATTTTTTGTGCGAAAGTATGGGAAAAACAGCCCAGGTCCAACATTATTCCACCGTCACCGATTTCGCCAAGTTCCTCGGCTGATCAACATCGCAGCCCCGCATCATGGCGATATGGTAGGCGAAAAGTTGCAGCGGGATGACCGACAAAAGTGGCGAGAGGACTTCTTCCGTTTCCGGGATCTCGATGGTGTAATCGGCCAATTTGGTGATGATCTGGTCGCCCTCGGTGACGATCGCGATGACCACGCCCGACCGGGCCTTGACCTCTTGGACGTTCGAAACGATCTTGTCGTAGGCACTTTTGTTGGTCGCGATGACGATGACGGGCATTTTTTCGTCGATCAGGGCGATCGGGCCGTGCTTCATTTCCGCCGCCGGGTAGCCCTCGGCGTGGATATAGCTGATCTCTTTCAGTTTCAATGCGCCTTCCAATGCGACCGGGAAATTGACCCCCCGACCGAGGTAGAGCGCGTTCGTCGCGTCCTTAAATTCCCCGGCGATGTACTCGATCTTCGCGTTGAGCGCGAGCACTTTTTCCACTTTTTGGGGGATGATTTCCAGTTCGTCGATGAGCGTTTGGTATTGCGTCCGGCTCAAATGGCCGCGCTCGAAGCCCAATTGGATGGCCATTAGGGTGATCAAAGTGACCTGACCGGTAAATGCTTTCGTGCTGGCCACGCCGATTTCTGTCCCGACGTGGATGTACGAACCGTGGTGCGTGAGCCGCGCGATGGACGAGCCGACGACATTGACGATGCCATAGAGCAGCGCGCCGCGCTCTTTGGCCAGTTCGAGGGCGGCAAAAGTGTCGGCGGTCTCGCCCGATTGGCTGATGCCGATGACCACGTCCTTGTCGGAAATCACGGGGTTGCGATAGCGGAACTCGCTCGCGTACTCGACCTCGACGGAAATCCGGGCGAGTTCCTCGATCAAATATTCGCCGATCAGGCCCGCGTGCCACGAAGTTCCGCAGGCGACGATGACCATGCGCTTGGCTTTGAGCATCCGTTTTTTGTACTCCTCCATGCCGCCGAGCTTGACCCAGCTTTCCTCGACGTTGAGCCTGCCGCGCATACATTCCGCGATGGAAACGGGCTGTTCGTGGATCTCTTTCAACATAAACGAATCGTAGCCGCCCTTTTCGAGTTGGCTGATCTCCATTTCGATGCGCTGGATGGCAGGCGTTTGCTCCTCGTTTTTGAGGGTCTTGATGCTCAAATTGCCGCCGAGCGTCAAAGTCGCGACCTCGCCGTCATTTAAATAGACGACGTTTTTGGTATGCTCCACGAGCGGCGTCGCGTCAGAACCGACGAGCAGTTCGTCCTTGCCGATGCCGATGACGAGCGGGCTGGACTTACGGGCGGCGACGAGTTTGTGCGGGTCTTTTTTGTCCATCACGACAATTGCATACGCACCGTGGACCTGGGTCAAAGCTTGCCGGACGGCCTCCTCGATGGGCAGGTCGCCCGATTTTTGCACTTCCTCAATCAAATGCACGAGTACTTCGGTATCCGTTTCGGAGACGAACTCGTGCCCCAATTTTTGCAGCGTGGCCTTGATCGGCGCGTAATTTTCGATGATCCCGTTGTGGATCAACGAGATTTGGCCGTCTCCCGAAAGGTGCGGGTGGGCGTTCGTGTCGTCCGGTTTTCCGTGCGTGGCCCAACGGGTGTGGCCGATGCCGATCGTGCCCTCGGTGGATTTGCCCTCGGCGAAAGCGAGGAGGTCGGCGACCTTCCCTTTTTTCTTCAAAACATGGAGGCTGCCGTTCATCAGCGCGATGCCAGCGCTGTCATAGCCGCGATATTCGAGGCGTTGGAGGCCTTTTATCAAGATTGGCCAGGCCTGTTTTTTGCCGATATAGGCGACGATTCCGCACATAGTTAGGGTGTTTTAGTTGGAAACCTGAATTTGACCGGGAGGGTGTGCTTTCTGAAAAATCAAAACTTGCTGTACTTCAAATTGATCTTCGCCCGCGCCGTCGCGCTTCCGCCGGTGCCGACAAAAATACCGCGATGGACGACCTGGTTGGTCGGGAAGACGTTCAAATAAATGACGTTTGGTTCTTTTCCCGTGATCATGTCCTGCAAATGGTCGCTCAAATTGAGGCGATATTTATGGACTCCGGTTTGTTCCTCGTCGTTGTCGCCGCCAAAATTGCCAAAACTGCCCGTCAATCCGGTCCCCGCCGCCGCATAGACATCGGAGGTGAACAGCGTGTTTTTATCGGCGGCCACAAATTTTGACAACAAAAGCTGGCTCGGGGCGGGAAAAAGGGTCAGGTTGTCGCCGGGCAGCGACGGTTCGAGGAGCGTCAGTTCCAGTTCGGCCTGGTTGATGGCGATATTGGTCAGGTTTTTCACAAAAGGCAGTTCGATTTTCACCCGGAGGCCTGCGCCGCCCTGCACGAAAAGGTTGTCCGTCGTTTCCGTGCCGATCGAACTTGCGAACGGCGTCCCGGTGTAATCGTGGGTGAGTGTCACCCATTTGTTTGCCGTAAAAAAGCAGTGGAAAGTCTTCGTCCGTGTCGAATCCGGTTCTTTGAAAAACATGGTCAACCGGCTGAACGAGGTGCGGTCGAGGATGACCGACATCATGCAGGGCGAGCCGCCGGGCGTGACGACGCGGATCTGGAGGCCGCGCATTTTTTCGGTAAAAGACTTCGGCGTGGAGAGCGATGCCGAATCGAGGGAGAGGATTTCCTGCGCAAATGCGACGTCAATCGGGATGGCGAAATACGCGCCGAGGGTGTCCACTTGGGTCGTGATGCGGCTCGTGTCGCGTTGTATGAGCTTTGTCAGCGGGTGCGGCTGAAAATTGAGCAGCTCCCCGATTTTTACGGTCGCGGTGGTTTTTGCGCCCGAAAAATAGCTCGAATCGGGCGAAATCACCTCGGCGGTGCGCCAAACCTCGACCGATTGCAGGGCCGTCGAATCGCCATAAAAACGGCTGGCATCATAGTGCACATATAAAAAGGCCGCTTCGCAAGTACTGTTGGCCTTGAACTTGTAGCCCAATTGGCCGGGCCAAAAATTGGTGTTGATCACCGCCTCGGTCTTCCCAAAAACCGGGTCGTTGAACAGGCCGAGCAACTGGTTGGGCGAGATGTTTGTGTTCGTCGAATCCTCCAAAACGATGCTCGTCTTGATGGTCATCGTGTCCGAAAAAGTGAGGCCGGAGGGGTCGGTGAAAAGTTCTTTCCCGAACGGGTCGGATTTTGTGCAGCAAGCCAGCACGATCAAAAGGCCGAGCGCGAAAACGGCCCGCGACGCACGAAATAGGTTCATCCGCAATTGTTGTTTTTTGAAAATTTGAAAAGTATGCAAGTAATGGGTTGAAAACAAAGTACGACCCCAAAATTCAAGTAGGATGTCATCCTGAAAGGATAGGGTGTTCAAAACCTCAATGAGGATGTGCTGCCGTTTTTGGTCAAAAAAAAGCACCAATCTCAAACCCCCAGTAGGATGTCATGCTGTAAGCATCTGACCGGACTTTTACACGAAATTTGATTTCAATTCGACACTTTTTAGGTGCTTTTATTGAATATTCGAGCCGAAACCCGCGCAGACGCTTACAGCGTGACAGCGTGGTTGAGTTTAAAAGTGTTGCTTTTTTTGAC
>JANOQP010000907.1:0-3694 GCA_031414895.1 Saprospirales bacterium | reverse complement strand
TCCTTGAAAACCTGTTGGTCATCGAGCAGCAGCTCCATTTTCCGCTTGATGGATTCGCTGGCGGCGGGCGTGAGGCTCGATGTGAGGTATTTTTTTGCGGGCAAAAAATTGCCGATCGGCTCGCTGCGGAAAACCCTTTTTTGCAAAAAACCCATGTAGGCGATTGCCAAAATGCCGAGGGACATGACCAAACTGATTGAATAATCCCAGTTTGGGCTGAAAAACGAGCATTTCGCCAAAATAAAATAGGAGACAAACGCGGCAGCATAGACCGCCATCCCGCCCGACACGATGCGGCCCCAATCGCGGATATTGTCATCGACCTGCCACTCGTTTTTTGTCAAAAAATGGATGAGGACGGTGTAAAAGGTCAAATGCCCGGCGAGCAGGGTTTCCGACGTGCCAAGCTGGAAAATATCGCTTTCCGAGGGTGTGCGAAAGCCAAAATTTGCCATGAAAATGGGGAGCGTGCAAAGCAGTCCGATTGCCGGGACAAAATAGTGCGCGTCCATTTCCCTGCCCGAATACGCCTCTTTGAACGTGTCCTTTAAATAGAAAAACAGCGACGGGCCGACCAAAAGCGTCAGGAACTGCCAAGTGTTTTGAAGGTAGGGGAAGCGGGCGACATGACCCGTCCAGATCAGCACATAGCCGGTCATGACGATTGAAAAAGCGAGGATGACGATGGCCAGTTTTTTCTCGCCCGCCGAAAACCGGGACCTCCCAAAAAGCAGGGTGCCGCCCATCATAAAACCCAAAAGCGTGATGGCCGAAAGGAGCGCCGTCCAGACATTGAAATGGGGCGCGAGCGATTTTTTAAAGGCACTAAATGCCGGGTTTTCAATCGCCAAGCGGTCAAATTCCGGTTGCGAGAGCATTTTTTCATTGATCGCGGCGCGTGGCATGGCCTGCAAAATGGCCACGGAAAGGCTGTCGCGGCGCAGGATTGCATGGCATTTTGCGGCCCAAAAATTGGAAATATCGGCCCTCGGCGAGCCCATTTGCCGAATCTCGTCGAACAGGGCCAACGCCCGCTCGGCCTCACCGTTCCGGCAAAAACAGATCGCGCCCTGAAATTTCATGGCCTCTGTGGTGAGCGGTGTTTTGGCCAGTTCGGCGGCAATTTGGGCGCAACCGTTTTCCGCGACGGCCTGTTTGAGTTCATCGGCGGTCAATTGCCCAAAGGCGGTCAGCGATTTGAAAAAAAAGAAAAGGGGCAGCCACTTGGACTGCCCCAGTTAACCTTGCAACTTGATTGAAAAACTCATTTTTGAACCACAATTTTTTGCCTAAAAACCGTACCGCCCGTCGGATTTGAGGAAATGTAATAGATGCCGTCCGGCAAATTTGAGGCATCCCAAGTTGTGCCTTTTGTGAGGTCCAATTTTTGGACAAGTACGCCCGAGGAATCGTGGACCTCACAAAAAAGCACCCCGTTTGGACTGAAAAGTTGGAACGATCGGCCCACGCTCGGCACGGCGAAAATGGCGTCCTTGAAAATTTCCGCCGTTTGAGAGGCCGCTTTTTGGCGAAAAACGACGGCATTCGGGGTGATCAGGCCGAGCGTTCCGTTTGGGACGATGTTCTTTTTAAAGACACCGGCTTTGTCATAAAGCCGAACGGAATGCGAGCCGCCGCAGCCGATAACGATGTCGCCGTTCGGGAAAAAATCCACGCCCTCACCCTGCGGCAATGACGAAAAAAGTATGCCGATATAGGCGCCGTTCTCGTCGAAACGTTTCACCGCGTTGCCCTCATAATCGACCACCATCAGTTCGCCATTGTCGGCAAACCAGATATTGGTTGGGCCAACGAGGTTTGTCGAGACAAATTTGCCCATATCGGTGCCGGTCGGGCCGAATTTCTGCACGAATTTGCCATTATAGGAGGAGATATAAAGGTTTCCACTGGCATCCCAATCCATTCCTATGGCGTTCGAAACAGCCGTCAATGTGAAATCACCGAGGAAACTGCCGTCAAGATTGTACCGCCTGACCTTGCCGTTGCCCTGCCATTGGAGGACGTAAAGCAAGCCGTCCGCGCCGATCTTCATGCGGGTCGGGCCGCCGATGCCGGTCGCAAACTCGTCAATAAAGGCTCCGGTCGTGGCATCAAACTTGGAAATAACGCCATCGTTGAGGTTGGCGACGAGCGCCCAGTTTTTGGCTTCAACAAAAACAATGTCCTGCGGCCAGCCCAAATGGTCGGAGATAAAGACCTTCCCGTTCTGCCCGTTTTCGTCGAATTTTAAAATCTGCCAGGGCGGCAAATTGAAATTGCCCGCATCGCTGACGTAAATATCGAGGTTTTGACCCTGCAATTGGGTGCAAAAAAAAGCCAGGAGCAGACTGCTGGCAAATAATGATTTGCTTTTCATGGTTCAAATAATTTTGGTGAATAAGGGCAAATCACGGCGCGGGCCGGCGGGCGGGCGGTTCATTTTATAAAGAAATACCTGTTTTTGGGAAAGGGTCGGTGCTAAAATCGAAAAAGCCCGCCCAGTCTGTCGACTGGCGGGCCATTTCTTGCGTGCGCGGAAAGAGACTCGAACTCTCACACCTTGCGGCGTACGCACCTGAAACGTATGCGTCTACCAATTCCGCCATCCGCGCAGCGAGCTGTTTCAAGCGCGGGCAAATGTAGCCGCAAGTTTGGGAAGCGGGCGACGGATGGGCCGGAAAATTTATTTATTTGAAAAAAGCAAGGGTATTTTCATTGTTTTTGGGTCA
This sequence comes from Saprospirales bacterium, assembly GCA_031414895.1. Lineage (GTDB taxonomy): Bacteria > Bacteroidota > Bacteroidia > Chitinophagales > Saprospiraceae > JANOQP01. The sequence goes on along the minus strand of JANOQP010000907.1, from coordinate 965 downwards.
TTTTAACCGTGCATCCAATCGTGGTATTTTTTTTGAAAGATAATGAAAAGTGGGATTTGTGGCTACTTTTGCCCAGTTCACTTTTAATACTCCCCCAACTTTTTGTCCGTTTTCGGTACGCGCCTACCCCCCGGTAGTTGCCGGAAATTGGGCTTTCACCCTATTTGTAATCACGGCTGAAACGTCCGATTTCTTTAACCTTATTATGAAAAAAGCACGTCTGCTGCTGGCAGAAGACCACCATCTTTTCCGACTTGGTGTACAAACTTTATTGAAACAAGAGCCGCAATTTGAGGTCATCGGCGAGGCCGTGGACGGCAAAATGGCCATCGAAATGGCCTTACAGCTCCAGCCTGATGTGATCATCATGGACATCAATTTGCCGGAAATTGACGGCATTTCGGCCACGCACCGCATCCTGCAAGCATTACCGCACACCAAAATCCTTGCCCTGACCACGATGGGCGAGGACGAAAAAATCGTCGGTATGATCAATGCTGGGGCTCTCGGATATGTCTTAAAGGACAGTTCCGCGCCGGAACTGTTGACCGCCATTTCGGTCGTTTTACAGGGCAATACCTACTTTTCCAAAACGGTTTCCAACACCTTGCTTGCGCGGCTTTCGGGTCGTGCGGTCAAAAAATCGGAACCGATACCCGCCGAATCAGAGGGCATTGCCCCGTCGCGTTTGACAAAACGCGAACTGGAGATCCTCCGCCACGTCGCGCAGGAACTCGGCAACCAACAGATTGCGGAAAGCCTATTTATCAGCCCGCGCACCGTCGAAACGCACAAGCGCAACCTGATCTTGAAATTAAAGGTGAAAAACGTGGTCGGCCTCGCCCGGTATTATTTCGAGCATTTCGGCGACACGATGGCGTAGATTGACTGAACTTTGATTCGTATGATTATTATGGTTTCAAAAACCGTTATCATAAAAATCATACGGATCAAAAAAATCAAAG
>JANOQP010000906.1:0-2792 GCA_031414895.1 Saprospirales bacterium | reverse complement strand
AATTTTCACACGAAACGGCGGCTAAAGCCGCCGGTACACGCCTGGGCTAAACAGTTACATTTGATAGAAAAGGGTAAGATTTTTAGGGAGACCCGATTACGTATTTGAAAAAAAGGCAATCAACGCAGGTGGCAAACCTGCTTTTGCCCGCTTTCGGAACGTATTCGAGGAAAACCCAAATTTCTTTCACCCACCAAATTTTTTTCAGATGAAAAAATTCCCAAGATCGCTGGCGGCCCCGTCCGGCGCGGAATCCATGTTGGCGATGAGCAAGCTCCTCGTCTGTTTCATTGCCCCGAAATCCTCGGAAGAGGCGGCGGCCATTTTTCAAAACCTCAACCTCGTCCTCGTCACCAGTGAAAAACGGTTCGAAAACGAACGCTGGAACACCATCAACAACACGCCGACCCGCTTTTGGGTGAGGACCGCCGACGGCCAACCGATCACCGATGCGCAGTTTGCGAACATCGAAACCCAGCTCGCCGGGCAGGTCGAATGGATCGGGCCGGTCTATGAAACGGCGGGATACACCGGGGCGGAGGGCTGTTTTTGCCCCATCCCCGATGTCGTTTTGATCTCGAAAAAGACCAAGAGCGCGAAACTGGCCACGATCGTGAAAGAAAACGGTTTGAGCCTCGACGAAAAAAGGTCCAAATATTTGTCCGGGTTCAATTATTTCAAGGCCGAACCGGGCAAGGCCGCCGCCGTTTTTGAGGTGCAGCGCAAACTGGTGAAATCGGGCAATACCGTCATTTTTGAAAATATGCCGATGTTCAAACCCACCACCGCGACCATTCCCAACGACCCATGGTGGGGCAGTCAATGGGACATGGCCCAGATCAACGCGCCCGCCGCTTGGGACATCGAACAGGGCCGCCCGAGCGTCGTCATCTGCATCCTCGATGAGGGCGTGGACCTCGGCCACCCGGACCTCCAATTTTCCGAACAGGGCATCAACCTCGGCACCATGATGCCGCCCGGCTCGCCGACCGGGGCGCACGGGACGGCCTGCGCGGGCATCGCCGCCGCCACGATCAACAACAACCAGGGCATCGCCGGGGTCGCACCGGGCTGCCGGATCATGCCGCTCGCCTTCCAAAACTGGTCGGACATCGAGTGCGCGATCGGCATCAACTACGCGACGGCCAATGGCGCGGCGGTCATCAGCATGAGCTTTGGCGTGTATGACCATTGGGGCTGGGACTATAATTTGATCGACCCGGAGATCCAAAACGCGTTCAACAACAATGTCGTTATGTGCGTCGCCGCAGGCAACGAAAACGACGGCACCATGAACCGTTACCCCGGAAAGCACCCGCTCGTCATCTGCGTCGGCGGCTCCTCGACCGACGACAACCGCAAAACCCCGTGGTCGCCCGACGGCGAGGGCTGGGGCGCAAGCTATGGCGAGCAATATTACAACGGCGTGCTGACGGGCCTTTCGGTAGTCGCACCCTGTGTGCTTTGCCCGACGACCGATATTTTGAGCTGGGGCGGCTATTCGAGTGACGATTATATGCCCAATTTCAACGGCACGAGCGCGGCCACACCGCACGTCGCCGGGTTGGCGGGCCTGATCAAAAGCCAAAACCAGTCGCTCACGAACGTCCAGGTCCGCGATATCATTGAAAAAACGGCGGCAAAAGTGGGCAGCCTGCCCTATGCCGACCGCGCCGAGTTCCCCAACGGCGGGCGCAACCAGGAAATGGGCTATGGCCGGATCGACGTGCTGGCCGCATTGAGCTATGCACAGCCAGCCTCGTGTTGCGACCTCAAAATTGCGGCAAAACTATCGCTGATGGAAATGGCCAACGGCAAGTTCAACCACCTGAAAAGCCATGCCGATTGCCCCGATTTTGCCGATTTCAGCAACCCGAACGGCGGACAGCCGGCCAAGTTGCAGCCCTGTTTTTACCTCCACTGGGGCGACAGCAATTCCGATACCATCGAGACCGAGGATTTTGAAGTGGTCATTTTGAGCGCGGGCAACCCGTTCAACAATGTCGAGTTCCGGGGCGTGACGCTCACCGAGATCGAGGTCGTCCATGCCGATGGCTCGCCCATCGAGACCCTGCCCGACGGGACGCCCGCCGCGCTGCTCGTGCCGTCGAGGTTGGTGCATTTTACGTCCGTCGCGCCCGCTTCGTGCAGCAATATCGAACTGGTCGTGAAGACCTCCGGCGCACTTTCGGGCAATTACAAGATCAAGTTCAACTGTTGCGTCGAGGAGGTGAAACTGACCGCAGGGCAGGGCGATTTGGTGGGGTTCGACATTGAGCTGATGGCGGCTTGATCGGTTGGTTTGCGGTTTTTTTACCAACACCTAGCCACATGGGTCACATAGTTTTTTGCTTTTTTTAAAGCTATATGCCCTATGTGGCTATGTGTTGGTAAAATCCCGAGCGTTGAGTTTTTGTGTTTTTCCAAATAAAAAAGCCAGCCGGAAACCTTCCAGACTGGCTTTTTTTTTATTTCATAAAACCTGCAAGTGAGTGGTGCGAAGATGACCCTATTTTGAAAAACAAAGATTGGCAACTAATTTTACCCGACAAAATCAAAACGAACCGATGACCGAAGCCGAACGCAAAAAGTGGCTTGCGCACTTGAAAGCACTTGAAGGCTTGCTCGAACGAATCGATGAATTTGCAGAGGCATCCGGATATGATCAAAGGATGCGTGAAAAATTCTTGAATTCGGTTCTCGACCAATATTCCGAAATCAAAAAAATGCTCGAAGAAGATGATACTGACTGAAAAAATCCTAGCTGAACTGCTGGCCGAACACGATGCCGC
>JANOQP010000905.1:0-4455 GCA_031414895.1 Saprospirales bacterium | reverse complement strand
ATGATTTTTCGGGCTTCACGATGGGCGTCGAGGGCAACCAAAGGTCGGTCGGGAGGTTGATGCCGTCGCTCGTGAGGAGGTGGACGAACTGCCGCATGGTCGAAAAACTGCCCTTTATCGCGTAGCCGCCATTGAGCAGCCAACGGGCGTTGAGGCGCGGTTGGAGGCTCGGAAACGTCTCGCCCTTGGCCGAAAACGCGTCAAAATGCAGCCCAGCGTTCACCCGCAGCCGCGAACTGACCTTAAAATCGTCCTCGATATAGGCCGAAAACTCGTTCGCCGGGATCCTTTTTTGGCCCACCGTCGTGTCTTGGTCGATGTTTTCGGTCGAAATGACGGTCTTGATGACAAACTTTCCGGGGTCGAAACTGTGGCGGATCAGGTGCGCCCCGAACCGGACATCGTGGTTGGGGTCGGGTCGCCAATCGAAGTCCACGCGGCCCGCCACATCGTCGATGCCGCTCTTATAGTTGAGGTCGAACTTTAAAACATCATCGGGCTGTGGTGGATTTTTATCTCTGTCCTCGACGCCAATATCGGTCTGGAACCGGTATTGGCTGAACGTGACCATCGTATTTGCGAACAATTTTGGGGCAAAAACATGGTTCCAACGGAGGGCAGAAGTGAGGTTGCCCCAACCGATCCCGTTGTTGAACTTGGAACTTGAAACATTGTCGCTTTGGCCGAAATTGGCATAAAAATCATCCTTTCCGGTGTAAAAACTGACGAAAAGGCGGTCTTTTTCCGAAAACTCATGGTTGTATTTTGCGTTCAAATCATAAAAATAGTAGCCCGCCACGCCCGAGGTTTCTGTGTTCGGGTCGTTATCCTCGCGGAATGCGGCCTTGATCAACGGGCGGAAAACGAGGTCCATATAGGTGCGCCGACCGCTGACGATAAAAGACGATTTGCCCTTTTTCACCGGGCCCTCGAACGTCAATTTCGAGCTGATGAGCCCCACCGAGCCCTCGCCGTGGTACTCGTTTTGGTTGCCCTCTTTCATGTTTATTTCAATGACCGACGAGAGCCGACCGCCGTATCGTGCCGGAAAACCGCCCTTCGTGAGGTTCACGTCGCGGATGGCATCGGCGTTGAAAACCGAGAAAAAACCGAACAAATGGCTCGCATTATAAACCGGCACACCGTCGAGGAGGATCAAATTTTGGTCCGGCCCGCCGCCGCGCACATAGATCCCGCTCTGGCCCTCGCCGCCCGATTGAACACCGGGCAAAAGCTGCAAGACCTTTAAAACATCGACCTCGCCGAGCAGCGCAGGGACTTTTTTGATCTGGTCGATCGGCACGTCGATGCGGCTCATTTGGCTGCGCTCCTCGATACGTTCATATCGGTCGGCCTTGATGACGACCTCGCCCAAATTGCCCGCCGCACCTAGCTTGATGTTCAAATTTTCGTTTTTGGAGAGATAAAAAACGCGGGTCTGGGCCTCCAAACCGATGAATGAAAAGAGCAGTTCGACCGAATCCTTCGGCAGTGTCAGCGAGAAAAAACCAAAGGTGTTGGACAGCGTGCCTTGCCCCGATTTTCGATCAAAAACCGTGGCGGAGAGCAGTTTTTCGCCCGTTTCGGCATCGGAAACATAGCCGGAAATGGTGAACCGCTGCGCAAAACCGAGCATCGGCAGGGCCAAAAGGAAAAGGATGGACAGGTGTTTTTTCATGAAAAAAGGGTTTTAGAAGATTGCGCCGCGCTGAAATGCGGCGTTTTTAATTTTCGGTAAAGACAACGTTTTGCCAGCAAACGATGGGCGTTCTTTGTGGAAAATTTAACAGGAATTGTCATGAAGCTCCACATCATAGAAACCGGTTTTTTCAAGCTCGACGGCGGTGCCATGTTCGGCATCGTCCCCAAAAAAATGTGGGAAAAGCTCCATACGCCCGACGAAAAGAACCTTTGTAATTGGGCCATGCGCTGCCTTTTGGTCGAAATTGGCGACCGCAAGATTTTGATCGAAACGGGCATTGGCGACAAACAGGACGCGCGTTTTCGCGGCCATTTTGAGCCGCACGGCGATGCCAATTTGATGGGTTCGCTCGAAAAATCGGGCTTTTCGCCAGCCGAAATAACCGATGTTTTTTTGACCCATTTACACTTTGACCATTGCGGCGGCGCGGTCGTTCGCGGCGAATTTGGCGACCTCCTCCCAGCCTTTCCGAACGCCGTTTATTGGTCGAACAAAAAGCACCTCGATTGGGCGACCGAACCAAACGAACGTGAAAAAGCCTCTTTTTTAAAGGAAAATTTCCGCCCGCTCGCCGAAAATGGGCTGTTGAAATTTGTCGGCGAAAAACCGGGCGGCCCTCTTTTTCCCGGTTTTTCGGTGCGGTTTGCCAACGGCCATACCGAGTCGATGATGCTCCCGGTGCTGGAAACGGGCGGCAAAACCGTCGTTTTTTGCAGCGACCTTTTACCGAGCCATTGGCACGTACCGATGCCGTGGGTGATGGCCTACGACGTGCGCCCATTGACGACTTTGGACGAAAAAGCCGTTTTTTTGGGCGAGGCCGTCGAAAAAAACTGGGTTTTGTACTTTTATCACGACCCGTCGGTTGAGTGCGCGACCCTGAAACGCGACGAAACGGGACGAATCGTGGTGGACAAAAAAGGCGCGTTGGCCGATTTTTTGTGAAAAAAGGTTCGTGTTTTTTTCACAACAAAGTTTCCACAATTGCACGGGGCTTTGGTTCGCGGTGCTATCATTGCTCCATATTTTGTGTCCAATTAAAGTGGACAATGCATTCATCATCAAGGAATTACCAATTTTTTTAATCGACACCCATTGACTAATTATGAAGCGTAACATTGACATTTTGTGCGCCGGCGAACTTTTATTGGACCTTATCAGCACAGATTTCGCGGAAAATTTTGACGAAGTGAACACCTTCAAGCGGTTGCCCGGCGGCAGCCCCGCCAACCTTTGCATGAACATGGCCCGGCTCGGCAACACCGCGCACCTGGTGGCGAGCGTCGGCAGGGACGATATGGGCCTTCTGCTCAAAAACTATGTCGAAAGCCTCGGCGTGGACGGCTCCGGGATCGCGCAGGTGGACGAAAAAACGACGATCATCTTGGTCACACGGAGTGCGGAGACCTCCAATTTTGAGGCATACCGGGCGGCGGACAAGCTGATCAGCATCCGGCAATTTCCGTATCAAAAATTCCCCGAGATCGCAGTTTTCCATACCACTTGTTTTGCGATGAGCCAAGAACCGGCCCAATCGACCATTTTGCAGGCCGCCGAAAAGGCAAAACGGGCCGGTTGCCGGCTCAGCCTCGATGCCAATTATGCCGAAAAAATCTGGCCCGACCAAAAAGAGGCGCGCCGCGTGGTCGCCGATTTCGTGCGCATGGGCGCGATGGTCAAGGTGAGCGAGGTGGATTGGCAGCGGCTTTATGGCGAGTTGGTCTCGCCGCAAGCGGTTTTGCACCATTTTTTGCAGCTCGGCGCGAAAGAGGTCGTCCTCACGATGGGCGGCGACGGTTGTTGGGTCGCCTCTGAATCCGAACAGCATTTTTTGCCCTCGCGGCCCGTCGCCGTGAAGGACACGACGGGCGCGGGCGATGCCTTTTGGTCGGGCTATCTGACGGCCCGGATCGGCGAAAGGACGCTGCTCGAATCGGTCATGGCCGGGCGAAAAATGGCCGAGTTGAAACTCGCACACTTTGGGCCGCTGCCCGGAAAAGTGGACGTTTCGGCCATTTATGCTGATTTTATTGAGGAATAACAGTCAAAAATCGCGGCGGCCCACTGTTTTTGCGACCGCTCGTTTCCGGCGATATAAAGGACTGGTTCAATCAGTTCGATTTCCATCAACAAAAAACCCGCGCCCGTTTGCACCCCATCGACGCGGGCATAAAGCGGGGTTTCCGGCAAAATTTCCAACAGTTTCCCCCCAAAATCGATCATTTCATCGCTCGCTTCGAGGTGGTGGATCGTGCCGCCGTGGACATATTGGACGCGAAAATCGCCCGGTTTCGCCTTTTTAAAGATTGCATGGCTATATTTTCCGTTTAAAAACATCCGCCACAATTCGCCCTCCGACAAAATTTCGGGCAAAAAAGGCTGCACCAAAAGTTCGTCGCCTGCGGCCAAAAGTGTTTCGGCGCGGGCGCTGCTTTCCGCCAAATTTTCGGGCGAAATGACCCAAGTGTTGTGCGCCCCGTTTGAGATGGTTGGCTTTGCAACGGCTTTTTTCCACTTGTTTTTTTCAAAAAGTTGGACAAAATCCGCCGAATCGCCCTTTTTCAGCCAAACGGTCGGGACGATCGGGATGCCCTTTTCGCCAAGTTCGCGGAGGTAGTTTTTGTCAAAATTTTCGCGGATCGTGCGCGGCGAATTTGCCAGCGGGATGCCTTCGTTTTCCATCCGGTCGAGCCAGTTTTTGAATGCACCGAACTTCAAAATATAGTCCCAAGTCGCTCGGACGATGGCGAGGT
>JANOQP010000904.1:0-7715 GCA_031414895.1 Saprospirales bacterium | reverse complement strand
TGGGTTTTCGTTTTCGCAAGTATGAAAAAGGTGGTTTTTTTAGGGGCGGCCAGGGTTCATGCCATGTATTGGATAACGGCTTTTTTTTCCAAGTGCCAGACTCCGTCCCGTTTTTTTACCAAGCCCTGCTCTTTCGTTTCGATGCTTTGGGCCTGGCTGTTGAAAGCGTTGGTCGCCTCGCACATTGGCTCGATATAGGTTTCGGGCGTGTTCAATATCTTGCGGAGGGTTTCGGGCGAGGACAACAACTGGAAATTGGCGGTGTCGCTGTCTGGTGAGTTGAGCGTAAGTTGATAGGTCGAGGCCATCGGCTGGATGAAATTTGAGCCGTTTTGGTCATGGAAAGCCCTGTCGGTCGGGTTGGGCGAATTGAAATATCGGTTGATTTTGGATGGGGGTACATTACGCTCGACGGTTGAAAAATGACCCGGGTTTTCACCACCTTCAGTTTTTAGGCCCCCTTTTCTTAATTCTTCGTTGGCCGCTTTTTCTTTCTTCAATTCATATTTCAAATCGTCAATCTCTCTTTCCAAATCCCTTTTGGAAAGGTCGGCCCGTGATTCCCGGGCGACATTGTTGTTCATGGTTTGCGTGAGTGCGAGCGTATCGAAGCTGTGCTTTTTTTTGAGGCTTTTTTGGGAAACCCCCCAACCGATGCCAAGCCCCAAAAGCCCCAAAAGGCCGAGGCCTAAAGCCAGCCAAAAATTGGTTTTCCAGTCATCGGCATTGTCCTTTTCGTTTCGCCAAGCCTTTGCCAGTTCTTGGGCGGCAGTCAGGTCGTTGGGGCTTGGTTTCCTTGCGTTTTTGATTTCCGTGGCGAGGGTATCAATGTTCACCGGCTTGGCGGCCAATATGGTTTCGAGTTTTTTGGCGGCTTTTGCTTTTTCATCAGCAAGCGCGGTTGAATCGCGTTGATCCTTTTCTTTTTTTGCAAGGGCATTTTTTTTAGCTTCTTCCTCTTGACGTTTTGCCAAGTCGTCAGCTTCCTTTTTCTCCTGTTTGGTTAATTTCTTTTTGTTGCCCCCTTTTTCAGTGGTGCTTGTTGTTGGTTCGACGACCTGTATTGGGGACTCAATCGGCGGTGCTGGTTTCGTTTCTGGTTGTGTAGCTGGTTCGCCAGATGCCTGCCCGATGGCAAGCCCCATCCAAAAAACCAGCCCCATTATTGTCAAAAGTGTCTTCTTCATGATTGAAAGTTGTTTTAAACGTACTTGATTTCGGCTTTTTGCTTGACCACCCAACGGTCGTTTTGCCGCTCGGCACGGCCGGGGTTTGTGGTGAAAATCCGTTTTGCGTCGGGCAAATATCCGTTGATGCTCGTGCAGACGGGTTCGACATAGGTCTCGATAAGGTTGAGAATCCGGCGTAAGGTTTCGGGCGAGTCGATCAGGATAAACTCCGCTTGGGTCGGGTTGTCGGCAAGCACATCAAATTTATAGATCGAAGTTCCCGGGCGATAACCCGGGTTTTGGTTGCTAACCGAAAAACTCCCGTCGGGGCTTGGCGAGGGCATGTAAAAAACGCCCGGTTCTGTGCTGATATTAGTAAAACCGTTCGGTTCGCGCCTTGCTTCGCTGCCCGTATCCAATGGACTTGCTTTTACCAAAAGGGTATCAGAGAGATTGGCCTTTTTCAGCAAATACTGCTCTACCGTTTGCTCTACCGAAGCCTTGGTTGGGCTTTTATCAACCAATATTTTGACAAGGTCTTCGAGTTCCTTCAACCTGTTTTGTTGCGAATTGTAGGCTTTTGTCAGGGCATTCAATTGGGCATTGTCGGTTTTGGCGGCAGAGGCTTCGTCCATTTTTAAATCTGACGTGGCCTTCGGTTTGGGGTCGGGCTTCGGTCCGGTCTCTATTGTCGGCCCTTCTTTTTGTTGGTTGAACCAGTCGGCGATTGCTTTTCGTTGCCGCCAAGCAGAGAGAAGGGCAACGACGGCCAAACAGAGCATCAAAAAATCGATGACCTTGTCGAGGAAGTTTGACGGTTCCTCTGGTTCTGCGTTTTCGTCCTGTCTGCCCCCTTTCGTCCTTATTTCCGTCAGACATTTGTCGCACGCCGCCGCCATTTTGTCCAGCAAACCGTCCCTTTCGGTCCCCAAATTTTGGCTTTGCCGTATTTTATTAAGTGCGAAAAGGGTGCTTTCCACCTCTTTTTTTGTAAGACCGGGCTTTGCGTGTTTTTTTAGGTTGATAAACGGTCTTTTTATGGAATCGGGAAACTCTTCCAAAGAAGTGTTGACCCCATCTATATCATCCCTTAAATCAGCCTGGCCCAACGCTTCACAGGTTGGTTCGTTTGAACAAGATGACATAAACAAGCACGGCAACACCAGCCATAAAAACCAATGCTTTTTCATAGTAAAATCCAGTTTGTTTGTCAATCAACCATTTTTAACGACCTCAAATGCCAGCTTGTTCAGCCCCCCGACGAGCGGGTAGAAAAACAGGGTTTCGGCAACCGCTTCGTCGCTCGCGCTGCCAAGTTCATCCTGTTTTTTACTGATACCATCAATAATAAAACGGTTTGAGTCTTTGAGCAGCATCTGTTTGTATTCGTCCAGTTTGCCGGTGTTGATGTCAAAAAGCTCCCGATAACTGATCTGTCCTGATTTGTTCAGCCCAAAAAGGAGGTCGAGGAATGTACCGATTTCCGTCTCTACGCTTTTTATCAAATCCTTGTCAGCGTGCAGGTCTTTGTAACTGCGTGCAAGGTCAGATTTCAGCGAGCGGTTCGTGTCGCCAAATAGGAGGTCCTTGATGTCCTCCACGTCCGGGTTCACGGTGTCGAGCAGGCCGCCCTTGCAGGTGATCTCCTTCGGTTGGTCCTCCATGCGGAGTTCAATGTCCATGGCTTTTTCGGCGTCCGGCGAGCCGGCCGCTTTATAGACCTCGCGGAAAATCAGCCTTGTGAGCTTGGTCAATGTTTTTGGGTTCGCCATGTTCGGGTCTAGGACGTTCGTGATTTTCGAGCCGGTGCCGCTGAAAAGCACATAGCGTGGCGGCGCAAAGCCCTTCCGGTGCATCAGCGAGGCCAAATGGTAACAGATCGCGCCATAAAAAACGAGGAAAACAACCTTCAAATCGCCGTCATCGGAGAGCATTTTGTTGAATGCTATCTTGATTTTGTTGTCGTTCAGCCGTTTGTTGGTTTCCAATGAAAGCAGGAATGAAACAATCTCTGCCGACGCGTCTTTGTTGGCATCGCTCGTCAATGTCTCTGCCCCGTCCAGTATTTTGGCCAGCTCGTATTGCTTGTTTTCCTCCAAAAGCTGCCGGATGCGCCCCCGATAGCGGTGGACAAAACCGTTCATCGCCGGGCTGCTCCCGTAGGCATCGCCAAAAACGGCATTTGCCGCAAAGCGGAAAGAGGTGAGGCAGACTGGCACATTCGCCCGTTTTTTCGGGTCAAAGGAAAACACGACCACGTCCGTCGTCCCGCCACCGATATCGATGCCGACCGCCGGTTCGTTTTCGGTGGCCGCCACGTTTTTCTTGTTCCGGTACCAATAATAGGGCGCGATGCTTTCCGACATCCCGACCGGGCGGATGTCCGGCGAAAAGTACAGGGCGGCAAGCTCTTCCCAGGTCCTTTCCATCTTGGTGCGCCGCCCTTCGGACATGCTCGATGGGTAAAACCACCGAAGCTCCACCTTGTCGAGCGCACCGTCGTTCAATAGAACTTTGTTGCGGAGCAGAAAAAGGATTTCCTCAAAAAAGGCTTTTACCCGCAACAAATCCTCGGCTGCCGACGAATCTGCGCTGTTGAAACGCGACCATTTCAGGTTTGTGTAAATCCGGGTGCTGCTGAGCGGATAGAGTTTTTCGTGAAAAAAAGCGATGCCAAAATGACCCAGCGTGAAGGAGTGCGTTTTCAAGTTTATGGATTCCAATTGCCCCAAGGCTGTGCGCGTCGGCAAGCTGTAGTTGTAACGTTTGCCGATCCAGTCGGGCAAAAATTCTTTTGGGAACAAATCGCGCAGTTCCGGGAAATTGTCGAAGACTGGGTTCCGCACGGCCTCTTCCGAATTAAAGGTCTTGACCAGTTGCCGTTCGTTTTCTTCCGTGATCTCGAACGGCTGCGGGTCGTTCGAGTCCATTCGGTATTCGATATGCGTGTTGGTCGTACCGAAATCAATGGCAAAAGTGAATTTTTTGGAACCGGCTTGATATTTTTTGAACTTCGGCAACAAAACCCCCTGCGCCCGCGACTGCCCGACCCGGATATAGTCAAACTCCTCATCGACCGCGAAATAGGTCGAGGTCGCTCCATCGCCGCGCTCCTTGTCGCTCCGTTTGACCGAATGTTTTTCTTTCGATTTTTTCTCGCCGTTGGCAAAAAAATCGAGGTCGTACTTGTTGTGCCAATCGCGCGACATCAAGTCCGCTTCGACCACGCCGACCCGGTAGTGCGCCTTGATTTCCGGCCTGCCCGTCTTGATGAAAGGGAACACGGCCACCGCGAACACGTTTTCGAGCAATACGCCCTTGTTCGTGTCCGCCGAGATTTCGGGCTGTGTCACCTCATGGTCGCGGCTCATGAAATACTCGCGCTCGAAGGTGATGTATTTGCCCTGCTTTCTGATCGGGATGCGCAGCGACACTTGCACGCGGCCGTCGCCCGCCCATTCCTGTATCTCGATCATCGGGCGGTTGCCCAAATTCGGGTTGCCCATCAGGTCTTGAGTACTGAAAAACTCGAAAAACAGCGGTTTGAGCGGCAATAAATATCCTTTGTTGCTGTCGCCCTTGGTCACGTTGCCGTCGTAAAATTTGTCCTTGTAAAGGGGGTAGGGCATACGCACGAGGTACGGTTCGAGGAAATCGTCGACCGTCAAATAAGGGTGGTTGACCACCGTTTGGCCGGGCAGCGTCCGTTTGTCGAGCGGCTTGTCGTCGGTGAACGGGACGGTTTGCAGCGGCTCCCATTCGCCGCCGACGTAGCGCAGTTTTTCATTGAAACGGTTTTGCAGGACGAGCGCCTTTTTGTCGCCATACCCTGCGTGGACAGAGTTGATCTCAAAATCGCTCGTCACTTTTTGTGCACCCTGTTTGCGGCGCAAGACCACGTCGCCGAGCGGTTTCACGACGCTGCCGTCGCCCGCGGAATTGAGCGGCTGGAAATCCTTGTTTAGGTCCGCTTCTGCTTCTGCTTGGCCGTCGATGGCCTTTATTTTGGCAAAAAGGCCGGGCTTTTCGCGCTCGACCTGTTTGAGCCAACGGTTTTGGAGGTATTCCCAAACCTCCCTCATTTCGCTGGTCAGGTGCGGATAGGCACGGAAAAGGAGGTAGATGTACCGCTGAAAATCCTCGTCTCGCTTCGCCAATTCGCAATATTCCGAATCGAGAAGTTTGTCGTTGTTCGATAGTTTGATATCGACAAAGCTCATATCGCCGCCCGCGGCAAAAAAGAGGGTCTTGGGCGAGGTGCCGCCGATGGTCTTGTGGTTGTACTGGACGATGCAAAGGCTGTCCAGTTTGTCGAAATTGTAAGTCGCCTTGTCCTGCGTGAGGTAAAGTTCGAGCGTTTCGGCAAAAAGCTGGTGCCGTTCGCCACCAGATGCAAGTGCCGACAGCCGGGGTGCGCGTTCCCATGGGATGAGCTGCACCTTGTCGCGCAGGGCATCGATATTGAAGAAGATCTCGCCAATGTCCCAGCAATCGGAGACCAATTTTTGGTCCATCATCGTGGGCGTGTCGTCGCTGGTCAAGTTCGCAAACGCTGTTTTTACGAGGTCGAGCCGGGCGAAGGGGCTGGGGATGGAGGGCGGCGCGGTCGTCGTCTCGCCGCCGTCGGGGTCGGGGATTTCCTTGATGTTGACGGGGCCATATGATTGGGCCTCGTCCCAATGCTTGGGCGCGTGCTGCGCCTTTTGTTTTTTGCCGAGGAGAAAAACCTTGCTCATGTCGCTGATTTTTTAGGCTTTGTGGTTTTCAAAAAAGGTGAAACGGTCGGTCAAAAGCTGGTCGGTCGCCTGCTGTGCGAGCTGGATCAATTTGGCTTGGCCGCTCGAATAGGTTTTCCCTTTTTCCATCTTGCCGAGGATGCCGTCGAGCAGGTCGTAGTCCACTTTTGCGAGCAGGAGGCCTTTTTTCGCGGCCACCTCGGTGATCATGTGCTGCAGGTCGGTGCCAAAATCGAAGGGCGCAAAACCGCGCTGGTTGTCGCTCATTTCGCGCAGCCAATCGGTAAAGCTGCGGTTGAAATCGGCCAGCCAGTTCGTGTAAAAAGAGGTGGAGACAAAACTGCTGTCGAATGCGGGCAGGTTCGCGGCATAGGCCCTTTTGGTGCGGGCTGCCGGGAAATGCTCGGCCAAATAGCGGCAAAAAAGCGCGTATTGCGTCAGCGGCTTTGCAATGATTTTGGCCGTTCCCTCGCCGAGGTGCTGGAAATTTATCTTGTTCTCGTCGTTCCTGATGCCGAACGCCCGGTATTCTGTATGCTTCGCCTCGCCGTTGGCCGTTGAAAGTTTATCGTCGGGCATGTTCAAAAAATCGAGGATGGACAGGGCGGAGGCGAGCTCGATAAAATGCGCATCGTTGCGCTGCCCTTTGTAGCCGGGGTCGTTTTCGTAGGGCTTTGAGCTGCCGTCGTCGCCGATATAATAGAGCGCGTTGATGCTCTTGTTGCCAGAGATATTGTCGTGATAATAGGAGAGGGCGGCCTTCGTCTTGACGATGAAATCGGCCTTTTTGATCGGCCCCGCCGCGCCTGTTCCGCTTTGGATGTTGAAATAGGGCATCACGGTGACGGCCCCGATTTTGGCGTTGCGCAAATAGCCCTTGTTGCTCGAAGCCGCGCTGCCGCTGCGGATGTTCTTCAAAATGAGCGGAAAGCCCGCCGCGCCCGTGCCGCCAAAAATGCTGCTGATGATGAAAACGCGGTCCTCCGGCTTGAAGATATCGGCAAAATCCTGGAACTGTTTTGAACGGGCAAACTGGTTCAGGACGACGCTGCCGAGGTTCGGGTGGCCAATGAAACCAATCTCCATGCTCGCGTTGAGCAGCGAGATTGGCTCGCCCTTCGCGTTTTGGGTCTCGCCAGAAAAAAGCAGTTCGACGAGCGCACGGTCGGCCTTCGCCATCTGATCGTAGCCGATGAACTGCCCAAAGGTCTCGTTTTGGATGTTCCTCAAATTGAAGTCGAAGTTGAGGCCTACAGCATCATCGTCTTTCTTTGTCAAATTTTCGAGGGCGAGGATCTTTGTCTGAAAAAACCCTTTGTAGTCTGCCGACGGGACGATGCTGTTGCGGATCTGTTGGTAGTCCTGCATCGCCTTTTTGGTGCGTTTTAGGTCCTCGTTCGCTTGGTGCGGATCGACGAAAATGGGGATGATCTCGCCCACGTTGGCCTGCACGCCGGAGGCCAAGAGCATCGTCAGGGCCTTCATCACCCGCGCCCCGGTGCCGCCGACGGCAAATATGAATAAGCGGTTTTGCGCCATGGTTCAGTTTAATTTTCGAGTTGAAAAGGAGTTTTTCTTGGTCAATTTGATTAGAGCGGGATGGGCGTTGCGTTGCAGTTCGAGCTCCACCAACGGATGGAAAAACTGGCCGCGATGTAAATCACGGCGTTGAAAATCACATTCCATATCATGAAATTGACGTAATGGTTGGTCTCGAACGGCCCGGCTTCGAGGTTATCCAACTGCAATTCCGTGTAATAAATGCTGAAAACAGCCGTCGCACCCAACGAAACCAGACCGATGAGCAGCC
>JANOQP010000903.1:0-3741 GCA_031414895.1 Saprospirales bacterium | reverse complement strand
TTTTGAGTTGTGGAACAACATAAAACTTGAAACTGGGCCACTCAAAACTCGAAACCCAAAACTCGAAACTTTACAATATTGAGGTCGATTGCCCAGCCACCCTCGTCTTCGTAAAAACCGCGCACGATGACCAATTGGGTGTCGGTCAGCTTCCCTTTTTTGCTCAAAATTTCAAAAATGGTTTCCTCAAAACCGTCCTCGTTGGTCTTCCCGGCGGGCTGAAAAAAATGGTTTTTCAACGGATTTTTGGTCAAAATTTCCACCAATTGTCGCAAATATTCGATGCTCCCGGCCTCGTCAAGCCCGGCGGCGAGGTAATTGCAAAGTTGCCATTTGGCCGCATCGTCCTGCGAAATGGTCGCCATTTCCGCCAAGTTCAGCGGCGTTTTGCAACCGATGACCCCCGAGCCCGGCTCGCCCATCAATGTGCCGCGCAGTTTTTGAAAATTGTCGGTCGCGGCCTCGATTTGGTTTTCCAGGACCTCAAAAAAACGGGCTTTTTCAACGGGCTCATTTTCAAGTTCTTCCGGGAACGGCGGCGCAAAATCTGCCCCCGGCAAGCTCGACAGGTCAAAATCGGCGGGCAAAATGAATTTTTCCGAGCCTTCCCATTCCGAGCCGGGCAAGTTGATGGCGAGGATAAATTTGTTCCCAAGTTCCCATGCGATGCTCACGACGGGGTCGTTTTTGACGGCGGAAAGCACCCATTGGCCCGGTTTTCCCGGAAAATTTGGCTCGCCGAGGTCGCGACGGATGGCCGGGGCGCAAAGTTTTTCATCCGAAAACCCGACGATGATCTCGTACAGAAACTGGTCGGCAGATTTTTTTTCAAAATAATAAGTGAGGTCGGCGATGCCGTCGCGGTCGATTTTTTCAAAATAAATTTCCCTAAAATCAGCGTTCTCGATCCGCGCCGCCGATTTTTTCAGGTCCAAAAATTCGGCTTTCGGCGTTCCGAGGAACACTTCCCCGAGCGATTCGGTGAGCGTGTTGAGCGCAATTTCGACCGGGTCGTCGGGCTGCTGCGCGAAGATATTGATGGGAAAAAGGAAGAAAATTGCGGCTGGGAAATTTCTGAAAAGCACGTTTTGGAATTTGGCCATCCGAAAACCGTCCGGCAATTATTTGGCCTAAAAGATTGATTATCAACAATTTAGCAAAAAATCAATCCACATATTCCACCTTTCGCAGGAAGCGCAAACCGACCGAAATTTCGAGCGCGATGTTGCGGATCTGCCGTTCAGGCAAATTGACGACCTGCCCCGGCGTGTTGTTCCAACTGCACGGGTTGATGAGGTTGTTGATGGGCGGTTGGTGGTATTGCCGCGTAATGTCCGGCTGGACACTGACCTCGATGAACCCGCCGACGAGTTCCGCGAACGGAAATTCAAGCCCCGCCGCGAGTGTGAACCCCGCGACCACCTTTTTGACCGATTTGCCGTCGTCGTAGGGCAGGTAAAGTATCTCGCAATCGCTCACCCCTTTGCGGATTTCCTCCAAATTGTTCTTCAAATTGAACTCGCCGCGCAGCCCGAGCGCGTAATAACTGCTGAAATTGCCGAGCGGCACCCGTTTTTTGCCGCCGACGGTCAGTCCCAAATTCTGGAATTTGTACTCGCGCTTGTACCGTTTGCTCAACGCCCCATTATCGGAATATTGATATCTGACCGCGCTGCCCTTTACATGGTAGCCGACCTGTGCGAAAAGTGAAAAATCGCGTGCCTCCTCGTTGAGCGATTCGATAAAAAGCGCACCGTGGTACTTCGTCAACAGGCCCCGGTTGAGAGAGTTGTCCCATTTTTGTTGGCCGATCGTCGGGCCGCCCTTCGGCCCCCATGCGAAGCCTTGCGCTGCGGCATTGTTTTTCAAAAAAAGAAAAAAAACCGAGGTGAATATTGCCCAGAGGGGAAGCCGGAGGGATGGAATATTTTTCACAAAAATGAGATAACTGATTGATTGTCAAATAGTTGAAATAGCGAGGGCATGACTTGAAGTCATGCCCTCGCTTTGTCCGATCATTTTTTCGCAGCTGCTTTTTTCGCAGGCTTTTCGCCGCCACCGAGGTCACCGATCAGTCCGCCACCGACCGCATTTTTCGAAAATGTCCCCCAAGTGAGGTTGTTCTGGCCTTCCTTGTGCGACTGCACACGCTCGATGGCCATGAGCGCGGCGTGCTCGACGACCCACTCAAAATTGGCCTCGCCGACCGAGTTGAGGTCGGCATCCGGGGCCGGGTTGCAAAAATCAATGGCATACGGGATGCCCTTGCGGATGGCAAACTCGACCGTGTTGAGGTCGTAACCGAGCGCGTGGTTGATGCGCAAAGTATAGTCGGTCATCGTATCGAGGAGCGCTTTTGGCGTTTTGAAATCGGCCACATAACGCAAATGGTGCGGGTTGCGCGGCTCGTAATCCATGATGCGGACATACTTTCCGCCGAGGCAATAACAACGATAATACGCATCAAAATCGATGGCCTCTTGGAGCATCATCACGAGGTTTGCGGTCGTGTTGTAGTCGCGAAAAAATTGATCAAAATCCTCCACTTTGAAAACGGATTTCCAGCCCCCGCCGTCGTGCGGTTTCATAAAAAGGGGGAAACCGCCCAAATATTGGGTCATTTTCTCCCATTCGAGCGGATATTTGAGGTTGCGGAAAGACTGCGCGGACGTGTCGGGCGGCATTTCCTTCGACGGCAAAAGCACCGTCCGCGGCACTGGCACGCCAATTTTCGTGGCGAGGCAATTATTGAAAAACTTCTCGTCGGCGCTCCACCAAAACGGGTTGTTGATGACCGCCGTGCCGTTGAGCGCGGCATTTTTCAGGTATGACCGGTAAAACGGGACGTCCTGCGAGATCCGATCAATCATGACGGCGTAATTGCAGGGCTCGCCCTGCATCAGCTCTTCGATCAACGCGCGCTCGGCGACGATGCCCTTCGGGGCTTTTTTGTTCACACGCTCGACAAAAGCTTCGGGGAAACTGGACTCCCGCCCATGTAGAATGCCGATTTTTTTCATAAATCTTGTCTTTTTGAAAGGTGAAACGATGTTTTGATTTTGGGTAAAAATAGATGGGCCTTTTGAAATCCGCCTTTTCTTCCCCCAAAATTTCTTTCAAAAAAACAAACCAAGCCTACCTCCACGGGCCTTCCCGTGTAACATTGGAAAAAGACGTTCCATTAAATCGAAAAAGCCCTCCCGAAAAACCAAACCACAGCTTTCCATTCCTGTCTTCCAAAATGCTTTGGACGCCAAAATATTTGATCAGGTTCAAGTCCAGCCTGTCGGTCTCTTTGAACACCTCGAACCTTTCCCCGTCGTAGCGATATGCCCCGAAGCCCGTTGCGCCGATCCAAACATGCCCTTTTTTGTCTTTATAAATCGTGTAAATATCCCTTTTGACAAGCCCCTCTATTTGCGGGAATGTTGAAATCGTGTTGCCATCGTACCTGCAAAGCCCGCCTTCCTCAACAAATTCGGGATGGTCTGAAGAGAGGCAACCGAACCAAATATCACCCTTTTTGTCCTCAACGATACTGGCGACGTTGTTGCTGCAAAGGCCCTCTTTTTTTGTGAAATGGGTGAACGAGGCACCATCGAATTTGCAGGCCCCAAACCCGTCCCGGCCAAACCAGATATTGCCTTTTTTATCTTCCAAGATGCTCCAAACCTTGCCGGCCACCACTTTGTGGGACGGGTTTTCAATGGTTTTTGGCATGTTGAACTCAACAAATGAACC
>JANOQP010000902.1:0-7134 GCA_031414895.1 Saprospirales bacterium | reverse complement strand
TTTTTCGACCTCGGCATATTGGTCGGTCAAAACGTCGAAAAATGTTTTCTGACCGCGTAGGCTTTGCGAAAAAGCCCATAAAAAAGCCGATTTGCCCGTTCCATAAGAACCGATGAGGTTGAAAACGCGCTGCCCTTGCTCAAAATCAGCAGCAATTTGGCCGGCGATGCGCTCGCCGTTGGGTGTTTTGAAATAGTTGAGCGGTCGGTCGCGGTCGCGGATGAGGTTGACCGAAAGTGAAAAGTCAGGCATCGAAATGGAGTTTCAAGATAGGGAACGGGTCGGGTTTTTCCCGGAATTGAAGTTCGCGGACACCTGCGTTTTCACTGAAAACCAGAAAACCGTGCCGCTCGACGAGCCGTTCGATTTTTTGTAAAAGCCCCGTCCGGTTGATGGCGAAAATGGCCCCGGGGCTGTTCGGCCCAGTTGCGATGGCCTCAAAATTGACCGAAAGGCCGATGTGCTCGTCGTCGAGCAAGGCAAAGAGCAGGGCGATATCGGGCAGTTCTTCGCGCTCGGTATCGGCGATTTGGAAGGCGGCTTTTTTGTCGGCCCGGTGTGCGGGCGCGAGCAGGCGAAGCTCGGTGAGGAGTCCGGTCAAAACGTCCTCGCGGTCGCGGGAGGACTCGGCAGCGAGGTAAAGTTTGCAAAAGACCTCGAAATCGGCCTTCGCGGTGTTCGCATTGAACTGGAACTGCCAGCCGTTTTGCGCTTTTTCTTCCACCAAACGGATGAAGTGCGCCTCCGAAAATTCAAGCTGTTGGCGGCGCAACTCGTTGAAAATGAGCGGATAGGTTGTGGCATGGCCCGTCTTGATGAGGCGGTGATGGAGCAGCCAAAGGGTCAGTTCGTCCTCCAAATAAGGGTCAAAACCATCGTCGGACAGCATTTTTTTTGCGAAAAAAGTGGCCTGCCCATCGACATCTATCAGCCCGAAAGCCCGCAACCAAAATCGGATGGAACCAACCATGTTCTTGCCGACACCGAGTTCGACGACCGCATTTTCAGACGAAAAAGAGCCGCCCTTTTCAATGAAATCAAGCCCTTTTTTGAGCCAAAGGGCGCGGCATTGGAAGGATTCGTGGCCGGAGAAAACGGGCTTGAAGGCGGGTTGCATGGTTAGAATTTGTGGGGCGAAGGTATTTTAATTGGGGTTTCCCCAAAACCTCCGCCACACTTGGGTCATCATTCCAGCAAAACAAACCCTGCCCACAAATAGGGCCGATCCGGGTTTTTCCTGTGCGCGATTTCCTGTGCTGCGCGAAACGCATCGGGAATTTTCAGTCCGTTTTTGAGCCATTGGCGATAAAAATCGGTCATCAATTCCTTTGTCGCACGGTCGTCCACTTCCCAAAGGCTCATGACCAAATACTTCGCGCCAGCTATTTTGAATGCCCGCTGCAAACCATAGATTCCCTCGTTGCCCTTGTTCGCGCCGAGGCCCGTTTCGCAAGCGGAAAGAACGACAATTTCCGTTTCGGACAAGTCTAGTTGACTGATTTCGCTAGCGGTAAGGATACCGTCCTCGCGGTTTTCGGTGGGAACCCCGGTCGTCCATGCCCGGTTTGCGCCCGCGAAGAGCAGGCCGTTGCGCATCATCGGGTCGTCGGAGGATTTGAAGGCGGCCTGTTTCCCAGATTTCCCAAAACTGTTTTTGGGCTCGGGGAAAAAAAAGCCGTGGGTCGCGATATGTAGAATGCGCGGCGACCCCGAACGCCCAGGGCCTTGGTAGCCCCATTTTTTGATGGCCTCCTCGGTGGCGTAATGACCCGTGTCGAGTTGGGCGGTCATGTTCGCCGTTTTGATCATTTTGCTGATTTCGACCGCCTCGAAAGCGGTGGCCGGGAGGTATTCCAGTTTGCCACCCCTCAAAATAGTGTCCACCTTGATCGGGTTTGCAGGCCCGCGGGTCTGCAAACCGTCGCTATCGAGCGTGGCCATCGTATTATTTGGCTCATAACGGATGCCGCCCATGACCAAACCATCGATCCCCGCGGCTTGGGTTGGGTTGTTTGCCACGACCAGTTGTCGGGTGCTGCCGAGCAGTATCAGCCGGAATTTTTTGCCGAAATACTGTCCGCTCGGATCGGTTATTGCGCCCAAATTGATGCGGTGAAGCTCGCCGGCCGCCGAGCAATAGATGGTTTTTGAGCCATTTAGCCCCGTTTCCAATGGTTTCCAGATCAAATCATAGAGCTTTTTTTGAAAAAGGTTGGCATACAGACTGTCTATGCTTTCGCTCGCCCGGCCATTCGCGTTTTGCAGGAGCGGCATAATTTCACGCTCCTCGAACATCCTGACGAACAATGGGGCTTCATTGTCGCGTAGCACGAGGGCGGCATAGAACACGCTGTCCGTCGGCTCGGGGTTGAACAATTGGTATCGCACAAACTCGATGGCGGCCTCCCCGGGCTTCAATTTTGTCTGCACCTCTTGCCACGAGACCTGCCGCAAGTTTTCGCCAAACCCGGCGACGTTGCGCACAATCTCTTTTTCGAGCAGATTGGCCTTTTTCCTTAATTCCTCGACACCCATCCGGTCGGCGGTCGGTTTGGCGTTTTCCTTTGCAAGCTGTCGGCGAAAAGTGGTCAATTGCTCGAAATCCCCAACGGATTTTAGGTTTGACATCGCCAATTGCCGAGTCCGGTTGGCGGCGGTCAGGAGGAAGCCTTTGTGGAAAAGGGCGTTGTTGTAACAGAGAGCGGCGAGGGGTTTGCTTTCATTCACATAGGATGCCCATGCGTCAAGGCTGGTCTCGAACAACTGTACATAATCAAACAATTCTTTCCCCGATTGATAAAAAACAGCCTGTCGGAGGTCTTTTTTGATGTTTTCAGAAACCTCAAAAAAGAGGGGCTCCGCCTCCTTGTACCGGCTCGTTTCGGCATAAAAAATGGCCAAGTTGTTAAGGTTGTAGAGGTAGTCCTGGCTTTTGTCCCCTGACACCTTTTCGATCAAAAATTTGGCATCGAGGTGCAATTTTTCCGCGTTTTCAAAGCGGCCCATTTTTAGGTTGAGGCATCCCAAATTGTTCAATGTCAAAGCATAAACGGGCTCCTCGGTCGCGTTTGCTTTTTCATACAAAACCTTGGATTCGAGGTAAGACCGCTCTGCATCCTCGTATTTTTTCATTTCATGGTACAAAACACCCATGTTATTAACCACCAAAGCATAACCCAAACCTTCTTTGTCAATTGCTTCTTGAATGGATTTTGATTTCAGGTAATTTTCCTCGGCAGCTTCATATTTGCCCATGTCGAGGTACAAACTCGCTAAATTGGTCAGGTTGTTCGCATAACTTGCGGTTTGTGTAGTCTGCGCCCTTTTATGCATCTCGGAAACTTCCAGGGCCATTTTCTCGGCTTGTTCGAGACGTCCGGTGCGGTGATAAAATGACGCCAAGTTGTTGAGGCAGTTCAAATAAAAACGGTGGCCTCGGTCGTCCAGGTCAATCTCAAACCCGGATTTCGCTTTGAGGAAAAGGGGCTCCGCCTCCTCAAAACGGCCAAGTACATAGTACAAACTCGCCAAATTGACCAACACGCCCAGGTAAGTTGGATTGACGCCTCCCAGTGCTTCCCAGATTTTTTTGGCTTCCAAAAACTCGGCCTCGGCCTCCCCAAAACGTTCCAGGTTTTTGTGGAGGTTTCCTGAAGCGTTCAGTGCTTTGGCATATTTTGGGTGGTTTTCGGGGAGCTTTTCATTGGCAAGCCGCTTTGCTGTTTCGACTGCGATAAGCGCATTGTCAAAATCGCCCAATTTTTGCATTTCGCTCGAAACCTTTATCAAGCTGTCCACTGCCCGCACCATCCAAGCGGTATCTACTTTTTGGGAAAAACAAGCCGCAGCCCCGAGCATGAGACTTGCAAGGAAAATCAATTTCATCGTGAAAATTTTAGAAGCTGTTTCAAAAGGGGAAAAAGCGCGGCTATCGGTCATGCACCGTGAACCGCCCTGCCGCCAAATTGCCGCCCGTCCGCTGCTCTTTTATCGTAAAATAATACAGCCCAGGCGGAAGCGGCAGCTTGAACGGGAAGTCAAATAGGTAGGCATCTGCCCCATCAGTTAACGGCAGAAAGTTGGTCGAGGCCAAGGCGGGCTGCCCGGCCCGGTTGTTGAAGATTGACGCTTCGAGGCGCGTTTCCTCATCGAGTGTCCCAGAAAATCGCACGGCGACCTCGCCATTTTTGTTCCTCACAAAATCGGCATCGGGCATGGGGCTGGTTTTGGTGAACGCTATTTTGGCACTTCTCAACTGTCTGTTCACTGCATCCTCCATTTTTTTCAAGGGCACAAAATCGGCTGCGATTGGCGCGGGCTTGGTTAGGTTTAGCTTCTCGGGAACGGGTGTTTTCTCGACGGGCGGCGACGGTTGGACAGGCGGGGCTTCTCCTTTTTTTTGTTCTAAAACAGGCGCGGGCGAAACGCTAACAGGCCTGTCCATTTGCCAAACCGCCCATCCGATAAGGACGGCAAGTGCAAGGAACAAGCCCGTAAAAAGCAAATGCCAACGGTTTATTCGGTGTAAAAAATCGGGCGGTTCGGATGCCTTCGGCGCGGCTTGTCGCACTTCGGCCAAGGTTTCCCACAGCCGCCAAAGACCCGGGTCTTGGAAAATTTGTTGCGCTCGGCGGTGCATAATGACCTCGCGGCGAAATGCTCCGTCATCGGCCATTCGTTGCTCGAAGTCGCGGTGTTCTGGGTCCGGGAGGTCATTGTTGAGGTAGGCCTCTATCTGTTCATAATCGTCTTGGGTGTACATCTTCTTTTTTTTTGAAAAACCATCAATCATCCATCAGTTCATCAAATTCGGGATAGCTTTTTATCAAATCGTAAAGCCGCTTTTGACAGGTGAACTTTCGGCGGCGCGCATTTTCGTCGGTCCCCAAATTGAGCAGTTGGCCGATTTCCCGGAACTGTTTTCCCTCAAAAAAAAGCCGTAATACCTGTCTGCACAGGTCGCCAACGTCGTCCATTGCCCGTAAAAAAAGCCGGTTCTTGTCAGCCTCGGCAAAGCCCGCATCCGGGATTTCGGCCCCGCTTAACGTGTATTTGCCGCCGTCGTCAAACGTGATTTTTGTGGCTGATTTTTTTTGCATCCGATTGCCGAGCAGTCTGAACGCCACCCCATAAAAGTAGGTGCTGAACTTGCTGGTCAGGATGAAGCCGGGCGTCTGTGCCTTTTTATAGATAAACTCGATGGTGTCACCGAAAAGGTCCTGGGCATCCTCCTCGACGCCGCCATATTGGTTGACCAATTTCCGGGCGAAGGGCAAGCAATCCTTTTGGATTTTGGAAATGGCCGCCAGGTCGCCCCGCAAGATCCCCGCGATAAGTTCGTCCATATGAAAAGTTGGTTCTGTCAAAAAAATCGGTCGTTGGTTAAAAAACACACCCTTGGCAGGGCCGTGGGTTTTCTGGAAGGCAGGTTTCTACGACAAAGGAGCGGTTTTTACAACAATTCTTTTCCCCCTGAAACTTTTTTTGAGAAAAAACAACCCATGCCGTCACGTTTGATCGGTCATTCAAATACACAAACGAGAAGCAGAAAACAGCACAAACACGTCTCGCGCAATTGTTCACTTCAAAATTTCAACAATGTCCAACCCACTTTTTGTAGCCTCCCAGACAAACCTCGGCATCGCCCCTTTCCCTGTTTTTTTTAAAAAAACGCGCTCAACCCTAATTGCCCTGACCTCGGTATTTTTCTTTTTCGCCGCTTGCGAAAAAGAGCCTCGTTATGGAGTCTCCGGTGAAGCAGTGTCGGTTGAAAATCTCAACACGGATAATGCCGATGATCGGTCGGCCATTACCTTGACAGTCAACAGCACCACCGAGCGAGCCCGCACCGCCGGCAATTCGTTCACCCACGAATTGACCCTAAAAAACGGCTCAACCCCGCTGGCAAACAAACAGATCGGGATCAACGACCCAATCGGCTTGTTATGCACATGGGTCACGACCAATTCGCAGGGAAAGGCAACTTGGACACGGACGACCACAAGTTCGACCGTGCCACGCGCCTACACGATTGATTTTTTCTACACCTCCATCAAAAAATCAAGCACCATCGCGGTCAAGCCAACGTCAGGCTACACGACGTTGAGCAATTATAAAATGGACTACACCACTGTCCTCACGCCTAACAATGCAACCCTCGTCGGCGGGGACAGAGGCGGGTTTCAAACCACGGCTCAAAACATCAGCACGACGTTGCAAGTAGGTGCTGTCATATTGAAGGACATCGGGCAGGATTATGTCAAAAACCCGGGGAATTTGGTGATTGCCGGGGTTGCCGCGGTCTCCTGCACGGCGGGACAGTTCATCCCGGCCGCGGGGCAGGCCGTATGTGCCACCTCGGCGAAGATGGTCGCTTCCGGCCTCGCCCAATCTGCAGTAAAAATTTTGGCCAAAAAAGCGGTGGATACACAAACCCAATGGCCCTCCGCAACGCGGACCAACCTTAAAAACCTGATAGATTTAGGTTCAATGGCCTTTGCGATAACGGAAATGAAGCCGGGCGGCGCACTCAAAACCATCGAAAACTTGGCAACATCCTATGACGTGTTGGCAAACGCAAATGGTGTGCTGTTAAAAAATTCACAGGGCACCGTCAAAGGTGCTGCAATTCCGGCACAGTTGTCCGGCACTGACAAGGTCTATGGTGTTTGTTTTTACCTGCGTTAAGCCCGGTCATTTCGGGGTCATCAAATCTTCCTCCCAGTATAATTTCATCAAAAAAACTTGAATCATGCATTTGTTCAAAACCCTCTTTTGCGCCTGTGGGCTCTTCTTTTTGGCAACCGCGCCCGCTTTTTCGCAACAGGCCAACCGTTTAAAAAGGGCCATCGACCTCGCCGCCGAAAACGCTTTTTCAAAAAATATCCGTTCGGACGCACAGACCATTTTTTTAAAAAAATCCAAAAAGGCGGGTCTTATCGAGAGCCTGCCGGTCGCCCTGCCATTTGTAAAGCCCGACCCGTTCACCGCTTTTTCAGTGGTCATGGAAACGGTAGCCGGCAGTTCGGACGGCCTCGAAATCTGGTTGAGCAAAAAAACGGACGGGCAAAAATGGTCACCATGGCAACTGCTCAAAACAGACGACCATGCCGAACCGGGCAGCCTACGGCAGCC
>JANOQP010000901.1:0-7067 GCA_031414895.1 Saprospirales bacterium | reverse complement strand
AAAAATTATGGTCAAAAAATAACTCGTCGATTGCCGGCAACAAATGTTTTAAATTGTCTGAAAATTTCGGATTACCTTTGGCTCACAGTCTTTTCAAAGCCTAAAAACCCAAAAATTGATGCGCCATTTTTCCCTGATTTGCTGCCTGATTTTGCCCATTTTTTCTGCAAAAAGCCAAGCCGTCATCAAGCTGTTGAACCCGTCTTTTGAGTTTGACACCTATAATAGGCCGGGGCAGGTGCCGATATTGTGGATGAATTATGGCGCTGAAAAGGAGTCGCCGACCGATCTGCAACCCGGCCATTTCAACTGTTTTACCGAGCCATTTGATGGACATAGTTATGTCGGGATGGTCGTCCGCGACAATGGGACGAGCGAGGCGATTGGCCAAAAATTGGAGAAACCGTTGCTTGCTGGCAATGTCTACCGGCTTTCGGTCGCGGTCGCGCAGTCGAAATCCTATATCAGCAATTCGCGAAAAACCGGGGAAAACGTGAATTATGTGGAGCCGGTTTTGCTGCGCATTTTAGGGTTTGGGCAGACCGACGGGAGCTTGCCGGTCGTTTTGGCGCAGACTACGCCAGTTATCAACAACGATTGGGAAATGGTTGAACTTGACCTGAAAATCACCGAATTTGATTGTCATTTGATTGTTTTCCAGGCCGTTTTTGCGGAGGCCGATAAGTTTGGGAACGGCAATTTGTTGCTCGACCAAATTTCGGACATCGTTTTATTGGGCAAAATTGACTCGCTCGATGCAAAAACATCTATTGCCGGACAGCCTGTTGAGCCAGCAAATTTCGATTCGACGCTCGAAAAAAAGCCGATTTTCATTCAAAACCCTTCCTTTGAAAAATTGGGTTTTGGGGGCGCGGAATATTCAGGCTGGGGATTTATGGTTCGAAACTATCCAATCCCAGAACGTTGCGCCCTCGAAGCGGTTCCTCCCGACGGCGAACGGTTTTTGGTTTTGACGACCTCGGCGAACCAACAATTTGCGAAAATCATGACCAAATTGGAGCGACAGATGCGGCGCGGGGTCAATTATCAGCTTTCTTTTCAGGTCAGCCATTGCAAGCCCAAACGAAAACCGCTCCGGCTTGGCGGGGAAATCCTCGAATTGGCCGACCACAAAGGGTGCTACTTGCGCATTTACGGCGTGGATGGGAAATCGGGAAAACAGGAGCTTTTGGCATTTATCGGGCCGGTCACAAACCCGGATTGGGCGGAAATCACCGTCGACCTTTCGCCAAAAAACAGCGATGTCCATGCCATTATTTTGCAGGCTTGGAACGATCAAAATTTGACGGGCAGCAAGACGAGGCATATTTTTCTGGACAACCTTTCACCTCTTGTGCCGATTTTTTAATCCGTGAAAACAATCTTTCCAATGGAGACAACTTGTTGATTATCAATGATTTCTATAAGATAAATGCCAGATGACAGGTTGTTTTTTTGAATGAAGAATTGATTGCTTGCGAAAGTTTCCTCTCGAACGGTTTCACCTAAAATGGTGCGCAACCTGAAATTGAAAACCCGGTTTTCGG
The DNA here is from genome assembly GCA_031414895.1 of Saprospirales bacterium. GTDB lineage: Bacteria > Bacteroidota > Bacteroidia > Chitinophagales > Saprospiraceae > JANOQP01. Next base: position 5,520 of record JANOQP010000901.1, on the reverse strand, counting down.
AAAAATCCGGCAGGGTGATTTGCGCGAAATCGCTGGTCGGGTTTGGCTCAATTTTAATCGAATAGTCGGGCGAATTTGGTTCAAATATTCTGACCGGTGCAAGTTTTATAAAACCTGTGTCCACCCGGTGGAGGGTCTGATTGGTGAAAACGGGCGCGTTGAAATCAAAATAAATGGCCGCCTCGTTTTCAATGACCGTTTTTAGTGGGACGCCCAGTTTTGGCTTTACCCGAAAACTGACAAAACCGTGCGAACGCGGCTCATTGACAAAACTATCGGGCAGGGCGATGGGCGAAAACTTGAATTTCAGGACGTTCGCGCCGAGCATTTCCAGCTCAAACGGGTGGCTCGATGCACCCGCCCGAACGGTTGCCATGTCGAGCCATTTGTCGAGCGTGTCGCGGATAATCACCGAAAAAGCGGTGTCCGTCCCGGTGTTTTGAAATTGGACCGAGTATTCGATTTCGGTGGTCGGGAGGATAAAATTCCCCTCGCCGTACCCTGTCGGGAAACCATCTTTCCGGTTCGGGTCGAAACTGCCCTGATTGATTCGACAGTCAGTGTCGGCGGTTGGGTTGCCATCATCGTTTGGAAAAATAGTGACGTAACCCGTTGAAAATGTGCCAGTTGTGTCAAGCCCGCAGCCTTCGATGGCGATGGTCGGAGTTGTGGTTCCGTTCGGGTCATTGGGTTCGCGCTCGGCCTCGATGCGGAAAGTGGAGCCGTTTGCGGGCAGGCCGATAGTCGTGTTTTGGCCGGGCGCAATTGGAGCTGTTTGACCAGAAACGCGGAGCAGTTCTTCCTCGACAATGACATAACCGATCTCGGAGGCGGTGGTGCCGGTGCCGGTGTTTTTGATGAAAAACTTGACCGAATCAGTCGTGCAAACCGCGTCCACTTCGATATGCGCGCCCGTCCAATTTGCCGAGGGCAAACAAAGCACATCGGGCAAGAGCTTGACCGTCGAACAATGCGCCTGACCGATGACCGTCGAATCGCAATCAACATTGACAGTGAGGTGGATTTGGCCAAAATCACCGATTTCGAGGTTGCCGAGATTGAACGAAAGGGTTTGGCCGCTTTGCCCGGACGGTTGAACATCGGAACTGACAAAGCTCAAAAATGGGTCAAGTTCGACTTCCAAAACCGCATTTTGGACGGCGGTCGTTCCCCGGTTTGCCCAAGTGACCGTGTAATCCGAGTCAAAACAGCGGCGCAAAAAGAGGGTCGAAATATCGGCCTCCAAAACCGCGCAATCAGATGCGGCCTGAACCGCAAAATTGACCGTGACCGAGTCGAAGGGTTGCAAAAAATTGACGGATTGGGTGGTTTCGCAGGCTTCCCAAGCGGCATTTGGCGGGATGACCTTTAACAAAATCAGCCCAGTATCCGTAGGAATGGCGAATTTTCCGGTCAAATCGGTAAGGGCGGCATGGACCAGTTCGCCCTGTCGGAGGGCTTGGATTTGCCAGCCGGCGAGCTGTTTTTCGCCCTGGTCAATGGCGCAATCGAGGTTTTCGTCAAAGGCTACTTGGCCTTCGACATAATTGGTGAAAATGTTCCCGGTGGCATCGGTGCGGAGCAAATATCCGTCGTTGGAGCTAAAAAGCGTGTCGTTGAGCCATGAGGCGACCGCAAAACCGTTCGATGTTTGGCAGAAATCGAACGGCGATTCGTTGAAACGCGCCCCTCGTCCATATCGGCGGCTCCAAACGATATTGCCATTTGCATCGACCTTGGTCAAATTGAGGTCTTCGCCGCCCTCGCCGGGGCCGTCTAAATAGGTTTCGTACAAAACCATCAAACCGCCATCGTCGGTCGGGATGATCTTTGAACGGTCGTACCCGGCAAATTCGAGGTTGGAAAGGTGGGTAGCAAAGTTTTTCTTCCAGAGCGGTAGGCCGATTTGACTGAATTTTTGGACAAAAAACGTGTCGCTCGATGGGCCGCGCAAAATATTGACGCTCCCGACGACCCAAAAATCGCCGCCGGCCGCGGCCGCGATTTCATGGAATGCAATCGTGTCGAGATTGTTGGGCGCAGGGTCGTTGAGGCGATAGTCCCAAATTTTTGAGCCGCCGGAATTGAGGCGTATAATATATGGGTCTTCGTCGCCGAGCTCCCGGAAATAACCAGCGGCAATGTATCCGCCGTCGGCGAGCGAAGCAACGGAGGCCAAAACGAGGCTATCCGATTGCGGTATCGGAAAACTTTGCTGCCCAACGCCGAGGTCGGAAAGGCTTTGGATATATGCCAGCGACAGGCTGCCGGTAATTTTATAGCGGCCCGTGACGACCGAACCGCCGTTCATTTTCGGGGAAATATCCCATGCTTTTTGCGCCTCGGAAGTGGCGACGAGCAGGTGCGGGCCGCTGCCGCTGTTGCCGTTTTCATCGCATGAATAAGTCCAAAAAGTCGGGACGACATTGCCTGGCGACTTTTCGATGCACAAAAAGGCGAGGCGCCCGCTGTTTTGGCGCACCATTTTCCATGCCTCCATGCCAAAGGTGTCGGGGAAAATGTCCTTTTTCCATTGGATCTCGCCGTCCGCGTCCACTTTTTGGAGGTACGAGCGGGGGCCTTCGGGCGCGTCCGAGCCGCTCACCCCGAGCACCAAAAGCCCATCATCGGCGGTCGGAACGACAGCTCGGAGAACCTCGCCCTTAAACGGGAACTCGTTATAAACGCGCTCCCAACCTTGCGAAAAAACCGGTTTTTCAAAAAGGAGAAGGCAGGAAAATAGGAGCAGAATTGGGCGGGATAGGTGGCCGTTCATGGCGGGTTTGTCTTTTTGTTTTCCAGAAATGGGCGAAGGCGGGTCCGGAAGGAAAGGGGATTATGGGCGGGGCAACTAAATTCTGGTGTAAATATGGGGCGAGATCTTCGGTTTTGCCAATAAACAAAATTCGGGAGCTATCAAAAAAAAGCTGTTGCTTTGGGCAGTGATTTAGACTTCAACAAATCGTTTTAGCGGGTTTTGGCCAGCTTTTGCTACTTATACTGCGCAAAAACCTACTTTTTAACATTCGCCCAAATACAGGTTTTATCAAAAAAATGAAGGATTCCACGCTCGTCAAACTTTGCCGGAATTTGTCAAAAACCGATTTTAAGAAGCTGCGAAAAGTGGTCAGGTCGCCCTATTTCAACCAGCGGGAGGACGTAATTTCGTTGTTCGATTACCTCGAAACAAACCTCGAAAAGGGCGGCGAACGGCTCGAACGGGAGCGCGTTTTTCAAAAAATTTTTCCGGCAGGGCAGCCCTTTGATATGCAATTGCTCCGCTACTCGGCCTCTTTTTTGTTGAACACCATTCGTGAATGGTTGGCCGTCGAAGAGATGCGGGCGGATGGGTCGAAGGAGCAGGTCTATGTCCAGAGGGCCTTGAAAAAACTGGGCGCGGAAGAGCTCCGGTTGCGCGAACTGCCCGATGCGCTCGCGCGGCACGAAGGCGGCGCGAGGCGCGATGCGGTGCATTTTCGGCAGCATTTTCAGTTGCTTTTTGATGAATATGACGCAGAACTAAAACAAAACCGCGCCAACGAACACCGTCTTGGGCCGGTCATCCAAGCGATGACGGTGAGCAATGTCTCGGCACTTTTGAGCATGGGCTGCACCGTCAGGGCGGCCCAGAATTTTTCGGGAAAAAATATGGAACTGCCGCTTCTGGACGCCGCAATCGGGTATGTCGAGGCGGGCAATTTTCGGGAAGTCCCGGCGGTGATGGGTTGGTTCCACACGCTCCGATGCCTCGAAAGTTCGGAGAACGAGGCCGATTTTTTGGCCTTGAAGGACATTTTATTGACCACCAAAAACCAATTTTCGACCTCCGAATTTGGCGACCTGCACCTCGCGGCCATCAATTTTTGCATCCGCCGGGCCAACCAGGGGCGGAAGGATTTTTTGCAGGGCGCGTTCGAGCTTTACAAATCCGGCTTCAAATCGGGCGCGCTTTTGGCCTATGGCCGCCTGTCAAAATATACTTATAAAAACGCCGCGAACCTCGGCATCCAGCTTGGCGAATACGATTGGGTGGATGGTTTTTTAACGGATTTTAAACCATATTTGCCGCAAGGCGACCGAGAAAACCTGTTCAGCCTTTCATTGGCGAAGGCCAGTTTTCAACAAAAAAAATACGATGACGCGCTCCTTCTTTTGCAGGAAGTCGCGCTCGCCGAGGAGCCACTTTACAACCTCGATGCGCGGCGGATGTTGGTCCGAATTTTTTATGAACAGGGGTCTTTTGACGCGCTCGACAGCCAATTGGACAGCTATTCCGCTTACTTGCGGCGGCACAAAGAGGTCGGTTATTACCGCGAAAACCACCTGCACTTTATCGGTTGGATCCGGAAATTGATGCGGGCAGACCTCCGAAATGCGGCGGCAAAAGGACGGCTCCGCGAAAAACTGGCGGGCGAAAAATCGGTGCTGGAAAAAGATTGGCTGCTCGAACAGCTTCGGTGACCAGCCCCAAAACATCCATTTTCCATCTTTCAAAACCATATAAATGGTCACTGCAACCATCCAATCCGATCGGTACAAAACCGTTTTGGCCTCCCAAAACCACGAGGTCACCGCCGATGAACCGGCCAGTCACGGCGGCGGCGACCTCGGCTTTTCGCCCTCCGAACTGCTTTGCAGCGCTCTCGCGTCCTGCACCTGCATCACCCTGCGGATGTACGCCGACCGCAAAAACTGGCCGCTCGAATCGGTGCGGACAGTGGTCTCGATGGGGCGCGACGAAGCCCTGGCCGCCGTCGTTTTTAACCGCCAGATCACACTCGCCGGGCCGCTCGACGACGAGCAACGGGCGCGGCTTTTGGCAATCGCCGAAAAATGCCCCGTCCATAAAACATTGACCGGGAACATGAGGGTCGTGTCAAAATTGGGCGCGTAGACAAGTTGGCCGCCCAAATTTTCGGGCGAACTTTTCTGGGCCGCACAGCCTTTATAGCCCGAATTTTAACCACTTTTATGGAAAACTTGACCATTTTTGGCGAAAACCTGATCGACCCGAACGCCATCGCGCAGATACGCCGCTGCCAGACGAAGCCCGAAGATCTCGCCGCCCTGACCGCCGACGCGCATTATGGATACGGCCACCCCATCGGCGGCGTGGTCGCTTATCCCGACAAAATCTCGCATTCCGGAGTTGGTTTCGACATCGCCTGCGGCAACAAAGCGGTGATGACCAACCTCCTTGCGAGCGAGATCGACATTGACAAAGTGATGGACGAGGTGTTCAAACAGATAGGTTTTGGCATCGGGCGACCCAACCCGAAGCCGATTGACCACCCGGTTTTTGATAAAATTTCAAAAGCCGAGTTCGCGCCGCAGCGGGCGATGATGGGCCTCGCGATGGCCCAGCTCGGCACGGTCGGCTCGGGCAACCATTACGTCGATATTTTCGCGGACGAAGCCGATTTCGTTTGGGTCGGCGTCCACTTCGGCTCGCGCGGCCTGGGCCATGGCACGGCGACGGCGTTCCTTCACCTTGCCGGCGGCCGTGACGGCATGGATGTG
>JANOQP010000900.1:0-3284 GCA_031414895.1 Saprospirales bacterium | reverse complement strand
TCAAATACAATTTACGACGGGTATTTAAAAGTGTATTGGCAGAAGTTTTTGTCAAAATCCAATATTTCCGACCGCCTCGGATAATCGACCTTCGGAAAAGCGTGGGGCTTTGGCGCGGTAATTTTTTCGCCGTCGCAACTCGAAAAGGCGGTTATCCACATGAAGGCGAAAATTGCCAAAATGGTGTTCAGCGATGTTGAAAAACCCATCAGGGTGTTCACAAACTTGCCCTCAAACTTGGGCAGCGTTGTTGAGAAATATCTGTTAAAAGGCATAATCCCTATTTTGTGTGCAAAAGTGGGCAACTATTGACAGTTTTCAACGTACGCGGCAACATAAAAGATTGCCACAATTAATATTGTCCACGCGATGTTCATTTCATCGCAAAACATTGACTTTCAATAATTTAGGTGCAAAATCGGGTGTTAGCAAGCCTAAAAAACCCGGTATAAACCCTTCCAAAAACCTCACTTTTCCAATTACCAACGTCCCAACACCCATAATGATGGGGCTGGTTTTCTTATTTAAAAATTGATTCATTCCCATTAAGGTGTTGGTGTTGTGGAAAGTTGGGAAATTTTGAAGGGCTATTTTTCGGGCAGTTTCGTAGCGACGCATTTTGTTGGATACATAAAACAACAATTTGAAGTTACTTTTGCGAAAAAAGTTAAACACTATATTGCGATGGCTAAGGGAAAACAGGGCTTTTTGCGGTTAGGAATGAACGATGAGCGCGTTCCTAAAATATTAGGATTAGTTTTAATATTTATTGCCTTTTACTTGTTGGTTTCATTCATCTCATATCTCGTGACTTGGGACGAAGACCAAGATCGGGTACTCCAATTTTCGTGGAGCTTGCTTCTCGAAGATTTCGAGATGTCCAATTGGCTTGGCCGCTTGGGCGCGATTGTTTCCAATATGTTTTTTTATTGGGGCTTCGGCGTCGCTTCATTTTTGATTGTCGTACTCTTATACAGATACGGGTTGGCCATGACGCAACGCATCCCGTTGTCGCGGTTGCACGAGTCTTTGCGCGGCACGGTTGTTTATATGATTTTGTTGTCAGCATTTTTCGCGTTTTTGTTCCAACGCTCCGATTTTCCGTGGGGTGGGGCGTTCGGCGATGCGGTTGCAATGTGGACGCAAAATTTGCTCGGCGTTTTTGGTACAGTGGCTTTTATGCTTTTTGCTGCGTTCGCAACTTTCGTTTGGAGCACGAACATGCGTTTAGACAATTTTTCATGGAAACAACTCGGTCACGAATTACAAACCCGTTTCGATGACCTTTTGAAAGGCCGCTACAAAAGTGAGGAAAAGGCACGCAAAAAAGCCGCCGCTGAAGCAACTCCCGCTGAAGATGGTTTCGATGAAGTTTTCACAGCCTCGGTTTCGATTTCACCTGAAAGTAAATTTTCAACAGATTTTACAGATGGAAAATCTGCGCTCGGTGGGGTCGCGGGTGCAGCTGCGGCGGCCACGCTTTTGCCTGCATCGGGCAATCAATTGGCGATGGATTTGAGCCAAAAAAGTGGGTTGTTCAGCGATAAAGCTGCCGGGGCAGGGGACAAGGCGAACAGTTCTTCGCTGGAAATTTTGTTGCCCGAACCTTCCATTGTTGATGCTGAAGAAATTGTTGCGACCCCCGAAACGGCGGTTTCATACAAACCTCCGGTTGAGGCGGTTCAGGAAAATAACCCGGATTTGCTCGAACCGTATGACCCGACTGCGGATTTGTCGTCGTATGAATTTCCGCATCTTCAATTGCTCAATAGTTTTGATGACCAAAAATATGAGATTGACCGGGGCGAATTGGAGGAGAATAAAGACCAAATTATCCAGACGCTTTTGAACTTTAAAATCGAGATTGAAAAAATTAGGGCCACTATTGGACCAACGGTGACTTTGTATGAAATTGTACCTGCGCGCGGGATTCGTATCTCGAAAATTAAAAGTTTGGAAGATGATATAGCCCTTAATTTATCTGCGCTCGGTATTCGGATTATCGCCCCAATTCCCGGAAAGGGAACAATCGGGATTGAGGTGCCGAACAAAAACCGCCAGATTGTCGGCATGAAAGAAGTGCTGATGTCGGAGAAATTCAAAAAGGCAAAAATGGATATTCCTTTGGCCTTAGGCAAGACAATTTCAAATGAAGTTTTTGTGGCCGACCTTGCGAAGATGCCGCATATGCTTATTGCAGGTGCGACAGGTCAGGGCAAATCTGTCGGAATCAATGTGGTTTTGATGTCCATTTTGTACAAAAAACACCCTTCGCAAATTAAGGTCATCATGATTGACCCGAAGAAGGTGGAGCTATTTCCGTATGCCCGTTTGGAAAATCATTTTCTCGGTTTTTTGCCAGACCAGGCCGAACCGATTGTGACCGATACGACGAAAGTGGTGCATACGCTTAATTCGTTGATTATAGAAATGGAATCCAGGTACGACCTTTTGAAATTGGCAGAATGCCGGAACATCAATGAATACAATGATAAATTTGTCGCCCGTAGGTTGAACCCGTTGAAGGGTCATAAATTTTTGCCGTTCATCGTTTTGATAATTGATGAGTTTGCGGACTTGATTATGACGGCGGGCAAGGAGATTGAATTGCCCATCGGTCGCTTGGCACAACTTGCCCGCGCAGTAGGTATACACTTGATTATTGCGACGCAGCGGCCTTCAGTCAATATTATTACCGGTGTCATCAAGGCAAATTTCCCGGCGCGCATTGCGTTCAAAGTTGCCTCGAAAATTGACTCACGCACTATCCTTGATGCTGGTGGCGCTGAACAATTGACTGGTAGGGGAGATATGTTGCTCTCGGTCGGCGGCGATATTATCCGTCTGCAAAGTGCTTTTGTGGATACGCCTGAAGTTGAAAAAGTGATTGATTTTATAGCAAACCAGCGTGGGTTCCCCGAGCCATATCACTTGCCTGAGTTCCATTCAGAAAATGAGCCGGGTGCGAACAAATCTTTCAGTCTTGCAGATATGGATGATTTACTCGAAGATGCTGGCCGTTTGATTGTTCAAAGTCAACATGGCTCAACTTCGATGATTCAGCGAAGAATGAAGCTCGGATATAATCGCGCCGGACGTATAATGGACCAACTTGAAGGGTTAGGCATTGTCGGTCCAGCGGATGGAAGCAAACCGAGAGAAGTTCTATATTTCGATGAATCGGAATTGATAAATTTCTTCTCTGAACTCAAAAAGAAGCGATTGAATGGGTAGGCAATCCTGATTTACACAACGAAAAAAGGGAATGTTCCACGTGGAACATT
>JANOQP010000899.1:0-11501 GCA_031414895.1 Saprospirales bacterium | reverse complement strand
CAAATAATCCGCTGGAATCATTTTTTAAAGAGATAATTGGTGAATGGGTGAATTGGATAAGGCGAATGAAATCGACCGGTGCTTTCAATAAAATCGAGGCGCAAAAGTGGCAAAATAGCCCGCAACCGCCCAATTTTTGCCCCTTTTATTGATAATTTTTATCCATTCTTAATTGTGCGAGGGCCAGCGTTTTTGCCTTTTGCCTTTTCACTTTTGCCTTAAATCGAAGCGGCCATTTCGGTCGCCCGCAGCAAGGCCGCCAACTTCGTATTGACCTCGGCCAGTTCGCTTTCCGGTTTGGAAGAGACGGTGATGCCCGCGCCCGCTTGGCAAGTCAGGACATTGTTTTTGGACAAAAAAGTGCGGATCATGATCGCTTGGTTGAGCGAGCCGTCGAAGCCAAAAAGCCCGATGCAGCCGCCATAAAACGACCGCGCCTCGTTCTCATATCGGTCGATCAGGGTCATCGCCATGTGTTTCGGCGCGCCAGAAAGTGTCCCGGCGGGGAAAACATCGGCCAGCACCCGCACGGCATCCGTGTTTTTGGGCAGTGTACCGCGCACCTCCGACACCAAATGGATCAGGTGCGAATAATAATGGACTTCCTGAAAATGCTTGACAGACACTTTTTTGGCGTGTTTCGAAAGGTCGTTCCGCGCCAAATCGACCAACATAACGTGCTCGGCAGTCTCTTTTGGGTCGCGTTTCAGTTGGAGGGCAAGGCGGCGGTCGGCGGCCTCGTTGCCCGTCCGGCGGAAGGTCCCGGCGATCGGATAGAGGATGGCCTCGCCCTTTTCGACCACCAAAATCGACTCCGGCGACGAGCCGAAGATCTTGTAATTTCCGTAGTCAAAATAGAAAAGGTAGGGCGACGGGTTGATGCTCCGCAGCGCCCGATAAACATTGAACTCGTCGCCCGAAAACCGCCGCGAAAACCGCCGGCTCAAAACGACCTGGAACACGTCGCCGCGCCGGCAATGGGCGATGCCTTTTTCCACAAGTCGTTGAAAGTCAAGGTCTTGGAGGTTGCTCTCGGTCTCGCCGTGCGGCTCAAAACGATAGGCGGGGATTGCCCGGTTTTGTAAAATCGAGGTGATTTCGTGAAAGGTGGATGGGCCGGTTTTTGTTGAAAAATGCGCCGTCGGCAATGTCTCCGAAACGATCACCTCGTCCCGGAAATGGTCAAAAACGATGACGTGCCGGAAGACCGCGTACCTGATCTCGGGGATGGATTTTTCGGGCCGGGCGCGTTTCTCAAAAACGATGTCCTCGAAATATTGGACGGCGTCATAGTTCGTGTAACCAAACGCCCCGGTGATCGAAAATGGCAGGGCCGGGTCTTTTTTCGGCCGGAACTTTTGGATGAAACGGCTCAACTTTTCAACCACCTCGCCCCGCTCGAGCTGCCGTTTTTCGATGGTTTCGCCCAAAAAAGTCTCGGTCAATTGCCCGTTTTCGACCAAAAACTCGGCAAACGGAGCGCAACAGATATAAGAACGCGCATTGGCCCCGGCCTGCGAGTCGCTGCTTTCGAGCATCAGCGAACCGGGGAAACGGTCGCGCAATTTCAGGTACGCGCCGACGGGCGTGATCGTGTCGGCGAGGAGTTTTGTGAAAGTGGTCGTGAGTTTTATGGACATATTCGATGGGTTCGGGCGGCGAAATTAAGGCAACCCGCCCTCGATTTCCCGCAAAGCGGCGACATATTCATGGCCACGTTTTTCGGCGAAAAAATCCGCCAGCAGCAACAGGCCGCCTTGCAGGAACATCCCCGCGCCCCAGCCTTTCCAAAAATCGGCCTTCGGGTGCCACAAAATGAGTGCGAGGCCGACGACCATGAACCCAATTTCTGCCCATCTGTAAAGGGTGAAATTGCGCATCACGACCTTCATTTTGGCGAGCGCGTTTTTGGCGAAACTGGCCGGGCTCGCCCCATATTTTTCCTCAAAAAAGGCCATATCCCTGTCCGTCCGAAAATAGACCGTCGCCCCGACCATCAGTTCGATGAGCGAAATGGCGGCCAACGGCCAGGCCATTCCCCGATAAAAAGGTTGCCGCCAGACGAGCCAGCAAAACCCGGCGGTCGTCAAAGTGGCGAGGCCGATGAGGATGAAAAGGAGGGATTCGCTTTTTTCGGCGGCGAAATGGGTGCGCATTTTTTCGAGAAAGGTCATGTCTTTGGTCAATTTTTCACCAGCCGCAAAACCTGCCGCCCGCCGTTCGCCCATTTTATTTCAACAAAGAACAGGCCGCTGGGAACTTGGTTTTCAAACCAGGAATTCAATTGGTTTTCTGCCCCGGCGAGGTCGTTTTTATCAAAACCGATGAGCCGGTCGGCGGCATCACGGAGCGAGATTTGCAGTTTTTCATCTGAAAAGGCCCCGTTTTCGGCGGTCAATTTTAGCCGCTGGCCAATATCGAAAGGGTTGGGCGAGACCTTGAAAACCAATTGGCCGGACGGGTTTTTCAAAAAAACAAGTTTGCTCCGGGTCGAGTTTCCATCAAAATCGGTCTGCGCGATGCGGAAATGAGCGTCCGCCGTAAAGTTTTCGTCGAGGAAAACATAACTGGTCTCGGTCGCCGCCGTGCCGCGCCCGCTGACCGTGCCGAGCGGCTGAAAACTGCGCCCGCCATCGACCGATTTTTCGATGGTGAAGTGGCTGTTTTCGGTCTCTGTCGCCACTTTCCAACTGATTTCGGCGCGGCCTTCGGCCAAAAATTTGCCGCTCACCCGCACCCATTCGACGGGCAGCGCGACCTGTTGGACATAGACCCGGTAGCTGCGCGGCATCATAAAGGCGTGGATCTCCGCATTTGGCGTGATGGCGGTCGTCTGCCCCGTCATCAGGTCCTTGAAAAGGGTGCCGATGCCCACGCCGTTCACAAAATTGACCCCCTGATAATAATCGAGCGTGTCGCCCGCAAAATTGATTGCGACGATGACCTCGCGGCCGCTGTTCGCGCCCGAAAGTTGGTAGGTCAGCGTCGTGTGCGGGTATCCGTAAAAGTCGGTTTGGCTCGGTGTCCAAAGTTTTGGGACGAAATATTGATAATATGGGGTCGAGTTTCGGCTCAAATAATCCTTGCCGTCAGCCCCAACGATCCAATCCTGATGGATCTCGAGCAACGAATCGATCTTCGTTTTGAGGTTTTCCAACGGGTAGTTCGGCACGGGCACGCCGTAATATTCCGGGTAAAAAACACAGGGCAGCCCGATTGAATTGTTCGTCAAAATATAGGCGTAGGCGAGCATCGGATCGTTTTGGATGGGCTGTGTGCCGTCGCGAAAATCATGGTTGTTCACGAAAGTGACCGCGTTGAAGGCATTGTCCGCCGAGCCGCCGTTGTCCACGATGCCCGACGAAAAGACGTTGCGCACATTGTAGCCAAAAGCATCGCAGGCATCTTTGAGCGATTGGCGCAGCTCAAAATCGAACGCGCGGACATCGATTTGGTCCTTCGCCGCGGGGGTCATCGAGTTTTGCACGTCGGTCACCCAACCGCGCAGTGCGCCCGCGTCGCTCGTGAAATGTTCGCCGACGGCCATGGGCGGGTCGATGCCGTTGGCGTGCAAAAAGTTGAGGGTGCTGCCGACCGCCGAGGCCGGGAAATGTTTTACGGCATCCATCCGTAGGCCGCCGAAATTGCCGGACGTGAGCAGCCATTTCGCGAATGCGTTGATCGAGTCCTGCGTCGTTTGTTGCTGGTGCTCGTAGTCATAAAAAAAGAGCATCCCATCATCGTCGTTGTTCAGCCCCGCCGGGAAGACGCCGTTCGGGTGGAAATTGAGGTAGTTCATATCGCCCCGCTGACTCGGCAAATCGTTGAAATCGGTATAGGTCTGATAAAAAAGGCCGCTCGTCACAAAGATTTCGCTGCCCCCGGTCGGCGTATAAAGGATGTCATATGGCCGATGGTCGCTGTAATTTCCGCCGACGTTCGCGACGTATATATATAAGGTGTCGGCGGCCGAATTGAACTGCCCGGCATTGAGCGTGAGCTGAAATTCGTCGGTTTTGCAAGTGCCCACGGTCTCGAGAATGGCGGCGATGTTCCTGCCGAGGGTGATCGTTTGGTTGGTCTGCCCACAGTTGTTGCCGCCGTTCGGCTCGACCTCAACGACATCGGACAGCCCTTGCCAACCGACCACATTTGTGTTGACATAAGCTTTGTAGGGCTTGTTGTCATAGTTGACCGACTCGGTTTTTGATGAAATCCTGATCTTATAGATGCCCGCTCCCCGCCCTGTTGCCGCGCCAATCGGCAGGACGCAACGCCAGCGGTCGCTCGGATATGGGGCTGCGCCGCTCACGACCGGAAAATTGGTCACATAGTTTTGGACAATCGGGTTGTGCTCGGCCCGCCCGCCGTCGCGGTGGTTGAAAATGACATCGCCGACGGGCAGCATCCCGGCATTTTCGAGCGCGGTGGTGAGGGTGTTTACCTCTGCGCGCGTGCCGAGGCCGGTGCGGCCAAGGCCAAATTCGCCCATGTCAAAAAGGTCCTTCGGGTCGTAGCCGTTCGAGCATGGCCCAAAACTGGCGCGGGAAGCGGGCGGGAGCCAGAGCATCGTGAAGCCGGCTGCGTCGAGGGCCGCGACCTTTGCGGTCAAATTGGGTGCCCAGTTTGCGCCGGAAAAACCGTTGCAGGTGTTTTTTGGGTAGTTCCAATACCAGCCCTGCATCATGAAATCTTGTGCGGGCAAGGCAAAAGTTAAAAGGCAAAGGGCAAAAGGGAGGGCAAAAGCAAGTTTTGGGTGCCGCATTTTTTTGATTTTGTTTTTCCCAAAAAAAACGCCCCGGCTGGCTGGCAACCGGGACGTTTTTCATGGATTTTAAAAGAAAAATCAACCGGGTTTTATTTCGATTTAATAAAAATCCGCTGGCTGAAATTGCCGTTGGCCGCCGAATAGACGAGCGTGTACCAACCACCGGGCATCCCGCCGAGGGGCATTTCGAGCAGGTTTTCGCCTTTTTGCAATAAAAAATGCACCGTGCCGGCCCATCGCCCGGTCGCGTCGATGAGGTCGACCAATGCCTCGCATTCTGTCGCGGAACTGGTTTTGATGGTCGTGCTGGAAACGGTCGGGTTTGGAAATACAGTGAACACAATCGCGCTCGTACGGTCGATTTTCCGGACAGGCGAGAGGCTCGATTTTCCGTCAAAATCAATTTGCCGCAAGCGGTAATAACTCGTTCCGTCAAGTGGTTGGCGGTCGGTCCAGTTGTAGTTTTTTGTTTCGTGGGAATTGCCGGCCCCGGCCATCTGTTCGAGGGTTTCCCAGTTTTGGGCATCGGGGCTGCGCTCTATTTGAAAGGCGCGGTTGTTGGTCTCGGTGGCGGTTTCCCAGTTCAGCTTGGTGAAGTTCTCGCCTTTTTCGGCCTCAAAACGGGTAAGCTCCAACGGTAGAACGGTGAATGCATAGATATCGGCGTTGATTGCCGGGCGGTTTTCATCGGCGCAATTGCCACAGCCGCTACCAAAGATCTCATCGCCCCCATCACTGTGCCATGCACTGACGATGTATTTTACTTGCGTCATGTTCGGTTGCGCCGGGATGGTCCCTCGGACAATGTCAACATGGACACCGCCCGGGCCACAGGCACAAAATTGACAGACGTAGTTGGCGTTCACGACCTGTGTTGTTCCGGTCGGTGCCCCGAAAGCACCGGATGGGTTCGAGCCGTCGGTCGTATAATAGATGCGGGCCTGGTTCCAATAGCCCTGCCACTCCACTTTGAAGCCGATAAGAATGTTCTGCGTATGGTTTGGGACGAGCGCAGAGCGGTACAACACGCCGCCACAACCGATATCCGTGGTGGTCTCCTCGTGATAGACATAATTGGCCTCGCCAAAAAGGGCGGAACAGAAAGCCATAAAAACGGGCAGGAGCAAAAATCGCTTCATCGAATTGAAATGTTAGGAACGGCTGAAAAATGAGAAGGGATTATCAACTTGGCCAAAAAAACGGCCCCATTTTCAAAGGTCGTGCAAACATAAAAAACCAATCCATCACGGTGTGGTTTTTACAATATGAAAATTTGATGTTTATCCTTTTTTCAACCGAAAATTCACCCACAAACACCCCGACAAAAGCACCACGGCCCACCCCTGATGGCAGACCCCAAGCCCGACCGGCACGCTGCCAAAACAGTTTATCAACGTAAAGATGCCGAGCAAAACCTGCACCGAGAGGGCCGCCAACAGCAACCGCCCTTCCATTCGCAACGCGCTGATTTTCAATGTTTTAAAGAAAAAAACAATCACCAGCGCGGTCAAAATATAGGCCAACCCGCGGTGCAAAAACTGCACGAGCGCGGGCATGAAAAGGTTGGTGTCGTAATCGATAATGTTCGAAACGCGCCATTGCGAACCGTCCAAGATTTGGCCGGGGGCCCATTCGCCGCGCATCGTCGGCCAAGTCGGATAAAACAGTCCCGCCTTCATGCCCGACATCACGCCGCCGACCAAGATTTGGAGGCAAACCAGTATCGAAACCCAGAGCGAAAATCGCCTAATTGGTTGATTTTCAATGCGTTGCAAATTTGGCCTGAACGCCTCGAAGGTTGCCCAAAGGAGATAGGAAAACGTCAAAAGCGCGAGGCCGAGGTGCAGCGTCAGTTTGTACGCATTGACCCACGGGCGTTTTACGAGGCCCGATGCGACCATGATCCAGCCAAAAGCGGCGACCAGCGCGGCCAGCCCGACCACGCCCAGCATCCGCAAAAAAAGCCGTCGCGAAAACCAGCCTTTCGCCCAAAAAAAGAGGAACGGGAACAGGAAAACCAGCCCCATCGACCGCGCCCAGAGCCGATGGAAATATTCCCAAAAATAGATGAACTTGAAATCCGGGAGCGCCATCCCGGCGTTGATCTTGGCATATTGCGGCGTCATTTTATAGGCATCGAACGCCTCGTTCCAGGCCGTTTCACCGATCGGCGGGAGCGTGCCGGTGACGATTTCCCATTTTGTGATCGAAAGTCCGGACCCCGTCAGTCGGGTCACGCCGCCAATCACGACCTGCATGAAAATCATCGCAAGCCCGGCCACGAGCCACCATTTTACGACCGGCCTGATCTGGTCGTTTTCGACATAACTCATTTTTTTTAAAATTTTGGGTTTCGAGTGCTGCTACCGTTGGCGGGAATAAAAAAGGAAGTCAGTGCTGGGCGGTTTTTGGATGCCGAGCTGCCGGCCCATCGTGACGAGCTGCCCGCGATGGTAGGTCGAGTGGTTGAGCACATGGTGCAAAGCGTCGCGACGGGTGGACGAAAACGCCTCGCCCGCGAGGTTTTTATAGTCAAAAATGCCGTCGGTCCATGCCTCGTTTTTGTCGGTGAGCAGGTCGGAAAGTGCCAGCGAACTTTCCAGCAACTTGCCAAAAATCGAGTGGGCCGATTCATTTGGGTCGGCCGACGGGAAGACCGACGGGCTGTTGCCGTTCAGCCGGAGGTGCCAGAGAAATTCGGCGCCATAAATATGGAAAACGGTCTTTTTTAGCGAAGGGAAACTGTTCTCGACCTCGGCATCAAAAATGTCGGCGGACTGGTTTTCGAGCCAAGCGGCCATCATTTTGTTGGCCCAGATATTATAGGCCGTGCAGTCTCGGAGGTGGTCTGTTGTTTGCATAAAAGATTGAATTTCAATGATTTAGGAACCCGATTTTAGTTTCCCCGGCTTTTTGACGGTTGGTTTTTCGGTTGAAATTTCAGGTTCGGCCACGAAAGTTTCGGTTTCAGCTATTGCCTTTTTCGGGGCTTTTCTTTTTGGTTTTTCGTAATTATTTACCACATAGGCACATGAGGATTTCACATAGAAAACATAGGCTTTTTGCTTGCAATCCTGTTTGACGGCCGGATATTTTTTTGAAAGCCGTTTTAGCTCGCGAATGAACAGTTCGGTGGCTACGACCTCAAAGTTCATCGAGCACGGTTTGAATATTTTTCAACCGGACATCACCCGAAAAGTGCATTTTGGCCTCCCGCAAGGATCCTTCAAAATCCTCCAAAAACTGTTTCTTGGAAATTTTTTGCCCGTTCAATTGTTCAATTTCCACAAAGTTCAGCCGTTCGAGCAACGCCAAAAAAAACGGCAATTGGTCTTCGGGCAATTTTAAAAGCAGTTCAGACATTGATTGAAAATTTAGGACGAAAGTATTGATTTGGTCATGTTTCTGTTCAAAAAGAGGCTTTATAATTCCCCCATCGCCCGCTCCAGGTCTTCCATCAACCAGTCCGGGTCCTCCAATCCGATATAAAACCGCACGAAAGTCCACGGCATCGGCGGGTTCGGCCGGCCTTTTATATGGTAAAAACCGAGCGTCGGGATCATCAGTGATTCGTGGCCGCCCCAACTGACGGCCATCAAGAACCGCTCGATTTTGTGGATGAAATTGGCCATTTTTTCCTCCGATCCGGTTTTGAATTGAACTGAAAAAAGCCCCGCACAGCCCCGCATTTGCCGCATGGCCAGTTCGCGCTGCGGGAAACTTTCGTGAAAAGGCCACCATATTTTTTCCACTTTTGGGTGGGGGGCGAGCCAATTGACGATTTTTTCCGCGCTCTCGGAGCTTTTTTTGACCCGCAGTTCGAGCGTCCGCAGCCCGCGGATGACGAGCGCGGCATCGTGCGGGGCGAGGATTCCGCCGAGGGTCATCAGCTCGGAATGGAACAATTTTTCGACCATCGCGCGGCTCGCGCAGATTGCGCCCATGACCACGTCGGAATGTCCGTTGAGGTATTTCGTGCCTGTGTGGATGACGATATCGATGCCGAACGCAGCCGGGTTTTGGTAGATCGGGCTGGCGAACGAGTTGTCGATCATCGTGGTGATGCCGCGGGCGCGGGCCAGTTCGGCGCAGGCTGCCAGGTCTTGGCATTCATACGTCATCGTGTTCGGGCTTTCCAGCAGGAGGACAGTCGTGTTCGGCTGGATTGCGGCGCGGATGTTTTCAATGTCCGTCGCGTCCACGAAGGTGTGATTGATGCCAAAACGCGGCAAAAACTTGGTCAAAAGTGCGTTCGTCCACGAATATGGGCCTTTTACGCAAACGATATGGTCGCCCAATTTCACGTTGCCGATGACGGCCATCGCGATCGCCGCAGAGCCGCTGGCAAAAACGAGCGCGTCCTCCGTGCCCTCAAGCGCGGCGAGTTTTTTGCGCAAGATCTCGGTGGTTGGGTTGTTGCCGCGCGAATAAACATGGTTGTAAAGTTCGTCCGAAAAGGCCTCTCGAAAATGTTCGAGGTCCTTAAAAACGAAGTTCGACGACTGGATTACGGGCGGCGAAACGGCCCAGAAATAGTTTTCGCGGTCTTCGCCGAGGTGGGTGAGGATTTCCGAAAGGTGCATTTTTTATCGATAAAAGTGATTCGCAATTTGGTGCAAATGCTTTGAAAACCGTCGCGCTATCGAATTTTTTCATTTACGAAATACGATAGCGCGACGGCTGATTCAAACACCGTATTTCGCCAGCAATTTAGCGGAAATCGCCGCCGCCCATTCGTCGCCATCGTTGAGGCTCGGCACAAGGTCGAGCGCGTCGCCACCCCATTCGATGAACTCGGTTTTATATTCGTCGCTGATCTCGATGACCGTTTCGAGGCAATCGGCGACGAAGGCCGGGCAGAAAACGAGCACCCTTTTCGCGCCCTTGTTTTTCGCCAAATCTTCCAATGTTTTCACTGTGTAGGGCAGCAGCCACGGGTCGTTGCCGAGGCGGCTTTGAAAGCTGACGGTGTATTGTTTTTTATCCAAATTGAGTTCCTCGGCCAATGCTTTTGTCGTCGCATAACATTGTGCGGAATAGCAAAATTGGTTGGTCGCGGTCAGGTTTTGGCAGCAATCAAAATTGCATTTGCAATGCCCAAAAAGGTCCGCTTTTTTCATTTGCCGTTGCGGCAAACCGTGGTAGCTGAACAAAATATGGTCGTAGGTCGTGAGATCAAATTGCCGCCGAGCGTTGTCGGCGAACAGCTTGATCATCGCAGGCCAAGTCGGGTAACTGTTGATGAAATCGACCGCCGGGAACGCCTGATATTTTGATAAAACGCGCATCACCTCCTCATGTGCGCTGCCCGTCGAAGCGGAGGCATATTGCGGAAATAGCGGAAAAACGGTGATTTTTTCCACCTTTTTCATCAAAAGCCGCTCGATCGCGCCTTCGATTGACGGCGATTGATAGCGCATCGCCAGTTCGACGGCGTAATTTTCACCGAGGTTTTGTTGGACTTTCCGGGCCAAACTTTCGCCGTGGAATTTGAGCGGCGAGCCTTTTTCCGTCCAAAGTTTTTGGTAAAGTTTTGCCGACGCGCCCGCCCTGATCGGCACCACGATGGGCCGGATGATCAGGTTGCGGACGGCCCATTGGTCGATCACGCGGGGGTCGGCCAAAAATTGCCGGAGGTAACGGAAGACGGAATTTCGGTCGGGCGCGTCGGGCGTGCCGAGGTTTATGAGAAGGATGCCTTGCATATTGTCTGAACTGTGATTCGTATGATTTTTATGAATTTTATGATTCGTTTCGTTCGTTTTGGAATTTTGAGCGAAGCTCAAATCATAGAAATCAAACAAATCACCAGAATCATAGTTCAGACGGCCTTCGGCACAATCTCCGTCGCCTCGCCAAAATGTTGGGCAAATTTCTGGAGGTCGTTGGCCAGTTCGCGGTTTTGGGTCGCCCGGAAATAGGTGTCGCCCATGCTTTTCAAAATATGATAAACGAAACGGTCCATCTCGTTGACCTGAAATTCGGTCGTCCACAGGTCGATGCGCAGCGTTTCGCGGTTCGTTTTGTCAAAAAGCGCGATGGCCAATGCCTTGCATTCCTGCATCGGCCCATCGGCGGCCGAGTCGCTGGCGGCCCACTCTATTTTAACGGGCATATTGTCCGAGTTCAGGCCGACTTTTAGGGTGATGTCGGAGGTTTTTACGATGTCCTTGCTCATTATTAGGTTGAGATATTTAGATATTCAGATATATAATTGAGGCGATGACTTGAAGTCATCGCCTCAATGGGCTCATCCCCCGATGATTTTTTTCTTCAAAACATCAAATTCCGCCTCGGTCAAATGCCCGGCGTTTTTCATGTCGATCAAATCGGAAATCTGTTTCAGTTTGTCCTTTTTTTCGGGGTTTTCGGGGCTGTTTTTGAGTTGAAGGGCCATTTGTTTCCCTTTTTTGACCAGTTCGGAAAACAGGTTGCGCATCTTTTCGACATCAAAATTGCCCAAATTGCCGCCCGTCTCGAAATGCCTTTTGAACACCTCGCCAATGGCCCAAGTGGTCGCGCCGCTCATCGCCGAGACCACCGCCCCGCCCAAAACCGTGCCGATGCCGGGGATCAATTTCAGCCCCTCCGCGGCGAACCGAGCGAGCGTCGTTCCGGCGAGCGTCGTGATAATTGCCTTGCCCTGCACCTCGTTGTATTCGACCTCGTAGGTGCGACAAAGCTGCCGGATCATGTCGAGCTGCAGCGAGGTGACGGCAAAAACGTCGGCCAC
>JANOQP010000898.1:0-1844 GCA_031414895.1 Saprospirales bacterium | reverse complement strand
GGGTCGTAATTGCACCAGTCGATCACTTTCCATTTCCGCACGATTTTCCAGCAAGCGGGCTTTCCGCCGTCGAAAACATCGTCTTTTTTGGTGAAAACGGCCATCCCACAAAACGTTCCCGTGAAAATCGGCTCTTTATGGGCCGCCGGAAAATTGGCCGGGTCGAGCGTCGAGGTGCAGGCGAAAATCACGGTGTCCTTCGGCCAAATGATATTGGCGGCTGAAAACGGCTTGTCGTTCACGACCGTGAGTTTTTGGGTGCAGGAATCCTTGTTGCCGCTCTCGTCCACGACCACCCATTTGCGGAGCGCGTAACCGGTGCCGCAGCCGTTGACCTCTTTTTTCTCTGTATATAATATGGTGTAGTCCGTGCAATTTTCGGTGATCACCGGCTGCCCAAAAGCGGCGAGGTTGTAGAGGTTCGCGTTGCTGCACGAAACGGTCTTGTCCGCCGGGCAATTGATCTGCGGCTTGAATTTATCGACCACCAAAATCTCCACTTGGCAATCCGAAAAACTCGTCGGGTCGTCTTTTTCGCTCACGCGGATCGTCGCGATGATCGTGCCGAGGTCGGCGCAGGTCACTTCAAGGTTGTCCGTGAAACCGGTGCCGTAATCAATTTTGAAAACAAAATCGGTCGCGCAATTGTCCGAGTGGCTTTTCAAAAAAATCTTCGCTGGCGCAATGGCCACACCGTTCATGTTGAGCATGATTTGCACCTTCAATCGGCATTCGATGGTCGGCGGCTGCTGATCGATGATGGTCAGGTTGAGTTGGCAAATGGAGCTGTTGTTGCAATCCATCGCCGTGTAGGTGATCGGGTAGGTGCCGCCCGGGATCTGGGTGAAAACGCCCAACCCGCTGCCGAAAAACCACGACGGGATGGCCTGGATCGTCCCGGCGCAAGCGTCCGTGGCAAAAATTTCGGGCAATTTCACGTTCGCAAAACACGAATCCGGAAGGTATCCGATGGTCATGTCGCCCATGCAGTTCAGCGTCGGCGCGATGGTGTCCATCATCGTGACGATCTGCAAACCGTCCAAAGTATCGGGCACACCGGTGCAGGCATCGGGCAAAATGACGATCCAGTTCCGTTGCCAGGTCGTGTCTGTTTTCCCGCAGGTCGAGATGACGGAATCTTTTTGGATGACCGTGAAACCGCAGGCCGGGTCGGTGATGGGCCGCCCGTTGATGAGCGGTTGGCCGGTCAGGGCGAGGTTGTTTTTGTTGTCGTCGCAGCCCGCGATGTCGATGTCGATGGGGATTTCAACATCGTCGAGGACGGCGCGTTTGATGACAATGTTTTGGACGCAAGTGCCCTGATTGGCGCTTTGGTCTCTGGTGATCCAGAGGCGGCTGAATTTTTTCAAATAATCGTCCGTGCAGCCCCCGATGACCATCCCTTGGTCGGATTTGACCAAATGGTTGAGCAAATAGAAGTTCGGCGAGCAATTATCGGAGACGATCGGACGGCCCAAGGTCATCGTGTCGGTCGGCGTGTTGCACGAAATGATGGTGTCCTTGCAGATCAAAACGGGCGGCGTGATGTCGAAAAAATGCACTTTTGTCATGCACGAATTGCCGTTTGGCTGATAGGTAGCCTTCGCCCATCGCCATTGATTGACATAAAAACCGCCCACCAAAGGCTGTGTGATTTGCGCACCCATGCTCATCGTGAACATTTGCAGCGAATAGTTGCCGAGGCAACTGGTCGTCATCAAAATGTCCGCTGCCTGGATGGTCGGGGCCGTGCAGGGCGCGTCGGAAAGCATGTTGACATTGATAGACACGCGGCAGGTCGGGGTGCAGTTGTTGGGCTGCGCCATGATTTTCCCCGAAAAAAG
>JANOQP010000897.1:0-12035 GCA_031414895.1 Saprospirales bacterium | reverse complement strand
GCAAATCATCGGCGCCGTCGTGGACGTCGATTTCTCCGGCAGCAAATTGCCCGAAATCCTCAGCGCACTCGAAATCAAGCGCGCCGACGGCTCCACCATCATCCTCGAAGTGCAGCGCCACCTCGGCGAGGACAGCGTCCGCACCGTCTCGATGGACTCGACCGACGGCCTCATGCGCGGCATCATCGTCACCGACCTCGGTTCGCCAATCTCCATGCCGACGGGCGATGCCGTGAAGGGCCGCCTTTTCAATGTCGTCGGCGACGCGATCGACGGCATCGGCCCGGTAGCAAAGGGCGCGAACGCCGCCCCGATCCACCGCAAACCGCCCCCTTACGAGGACCTTTCGACCGAGCGCGAGGTGCTTTTCACCGGGATCAAGGTCATCGACCTCATCGAACCGTACCCGAAGGGCGGAAAAATCGGCCTTTTTGGCGGCGCAGGTGTCGGCAAAACGGTCTTGATCATGGAACTCATCAACAATATCGCCAAGGCATACGAAGGGATGTCCGTTTTCGCCGGCGTCGGCGAGCGCACCCGTGAGGGCAACGACCTCCTCCGCGAAATGATCGAATCGAACGTCATCAAATACGGTGAGGAATTCAAACATTCGATGGAAGCAGGCGGTTGGGACCTCTCGAAAGTCGATAAAAAAGAACTGGCCAATTCGCAGGCGACCCTCGTTTTTGGACAGATGAACGAGCCGCCCGGAGCGCGTGCCCGTGTCGCGCTTTCCGGCCTCACAATGGCCGAATACTTCCGCGACGGCGACCTCAAAGACCCTTCCGGAGGCCGCGACATCCTCTTTTTTGTGGACAATATCTTCCGTTTCACACAAGCCGGTTCGGAAGTGTCGGCACTTTTGGGCCGGATGCCGTCCGCTGTGGGTTACCAACCGACCCTCGCGACCGAAATGGGCATCATGCAGGAGCGCATCACCTCGACCAAGCGCGGCTCGATCACCTCGGTGCAGGCCGTTTATGTGCCTGCGGATGACCTGACCGACCCGGCCCCGGCGACGACCTTCGCCCACTTGGACGCGACGACCGTTTTGAGCCGGAAAATCGCATCGCTCGGTATTTACCCGGCGGTCGATCCGCTCGACTCGACCTCGCGCATCCTCGACCGCAAGATCCTTGGCGACGAGCATTATGATTGCGCCCAGCGCGTCAAAACGACGCTCCAACGTTACACCGAACTGCAGGACATCATCGCCATTTTGGGCATGGAAGAACTTTCGGACGAGGACAAATTGACCGTGACCCGCGCCCGCCGTGTGCAGCGTTTCCTCTCGCAGCCATTCCACGTTGCCGAGCAGTTCACGGGCCTCAAAGGCGTTCTCGTGCCGATCGAAGAGACCATCCGTGGCTTCAACATGATCATGGACGGTGAGCTCGACCAATATCCCGAGGCGGCATTCAACCTCGTCGGCAACATCGACGACGCGATTGCGAAGGGCAAAAAACTCATCGAAGAAGCGAAGTAATTTTTAATGATGAATGATGAACGATGAATGATGAATAGCGGCGACGCATTCAAAAATTCATCATTCATCATTCATAATTCATCATTCAAGAAATGGAATTAGTCGTCCTCTCTCCCGAAAAGGAAATCTTCGCTGGCGCGGTCAAATCGGTCAAGGTGCCGGGCAGCGGTGGCCAGTTCGAGATACTGAAAAACCACGCGGCCATTGTCTCCTCGCTCGACGCTGGCATCGTTCGCATCATCAAAGAAGATGGCTCGAAAATGACCATGACCATCGGCGGCGGTTTTGTCGAAATGCTCAACAATGAGGTTTCGCTCCTTGTCAGCGGGGTGCGGGATTGAGTTTTTTCTTGTTTTTTGGGCAATAAAAAAGGCCGTTTCATAGGAATTTTTCCGCGGAACGGCCTTTTTGTTTTTTATTGAACTTTACTCAACCACCAATTTTTTGACCATACTCCCCATTTCGGATAATATTTGAACAAAATAAACCCCCGCAGAAACCCCCGACAACGAAATTTCGATTGACCCTTCCCCAGGAGTAACCTCTGTTCTTTGATATAACCGCCCAGAGATGTCAAAAACGTGCACCAAAAGCGGTTTTTCTTGAAATGATTTGCCCCATTTGATGGTCACAATGTCACTTGCTGGGTTGGGTTGGAGTTCCAATTCATTTGTGGAATATTCATCCGTCTCAAGGTCTTCTACACCAAGCACACAATTGGCCACCTCGCAGCCCATGCTGTCCACTTTTAATGCCCAACCCCACGCACTATTGCTTTGCCCTGCGGGTACTTCTGGAAGAGCCTGTCCGGTCATCAAATAACCATGGTCAAGCGTTCGAATCACAGACCAAAAATATTCGTACATGCTGGGGTTTGGGTTGCGTTCGTAGTCCCTTTTCCAAACCAAATCACTGTTTTCGGTCAGTTTTGCAAGGCTCGCCGTGCCGTCTTGGGAAAACCCGGTAACTATAATCGAGTGATCGGGCAGCTCAATTAAATCATAGAAGTATAACTTACCCGTGACTGCCCGCATATCCATTGCAGAGATGAAAAAACCTTCGGGCGAAACTTTTACCAACATTCCGCCAGATCCATAGGGATCATTTGGGAACATTTGGGGGATATTCGAGGTTGCCGCACCGATTAAAAAAGTTCCATCGTGAAGCGGAATAATGGATGAAGCCGCTTCGTTCACCGGCGGAACCCCATAAGGTTGTGACCATTTGACGACCCCATTTTTATCCAACTTTATCCATAACATGGACAAATCCCCATTAAAATATGGGGAAACTATCCGGCCTACAACAATAAAGCCACTATCTGGAGTTTCTACCACATCGCTCGCAACTTCATTGTTTATATTGTCTCCAAAAGTCGTTTGCCATTGCATATTCCCTAGTGAATCTGTTTTGATGATGTACATTTGCCGATTACGGCCACCCACAAACGAACTGTCAAATCTTTCTGCAAGGCCGGTCAAAATATACCCCCCATCAGATGTCGTTTTCAAATCAGAATTGAAGCAGAACCGTGAATTGTCAGTAAATCTACGCATCCAGACCGAGTCACCGTTGGTGTTAATCTTCAATAAAAATATAGTTGAAGAATCATTAGCGAACTCCTCTCCGCTCGCCACAATGAAATTGTCGCCTGTTTTTTTAACAGCCAAAACATCATAAGCGGCATCTGCCAGCCCAAATTCAAAATCCGCCAAAACAACTCCTTGGTGACTCAATTTGATTATATGGATCAAATTGGTGTCCTTATAAAAATCATATGAAGTCGAAGAGACAGCATAAGTTGAATCTGGAAGTTCACAAGACCCTCTAAACAATTGCACATAAGGGAAAGGCTTGCCAACTAAAGTTGAAAAATATGATTGCGAAAAAGACTTTTCAAAAATCAAAAGGAATAGGAATATCTGCCTCATAGAACAAAAAGGTTAAGCCCTGCGTATGGGATACCATGCGCAGGGCTATGAAAAGGTTTAAAATTATTTTGAAATAAGCAACCGCGTGGCCTCACTGTGGGAGGCCGATGCAACACGGACAAAATAGATAGCTTCTGGAAGATCTGGCAAATCTATTTTTTCCGCCTCTTGGCCCGCTGGAATAAGATAACGGGCAATCAAACTGCCCATGTTGTTTATGATTTCCAACGAAACCGGACCCTCCGATCCGAATTTTTCCGAATCAACCGCTATTGTAAATCCTTCATTTGCTGGATTGGGCCAAATTTCAAACGACAAACCATGGGACTTGTTGAAAAATTGCTGCCTGACCGAATTTCGGTTGTCTGCATTGATTGGCCAAACCTCGGTTTCCCGCCCCAAATCTAGCCCAGACTTGAATTCGTACATCGCTTGTGCCGCTGTTTTGGAGGTCGTACCGCCGAGGGCAATTTCTATTACTACGGCCTCTTGCGCTGGTGTCATTTGAAGAACCGTCTCATTGGATGCCGCCAATTGTACCTGGATCGTTGCTATTTGTTTGAATGCCAAGGCGTTGGCATCCGGAACAGGCAGATTGTTTACTAGCGTCTGTGCTGCCGAAACCTGTTTAGCCTTCAACAAAGCCGAAAGCTCCAACGATTTGTCCGATGGGAAATTTGACTGGATTAGCCCCACATTCGAGTTACTGTCCGATGAATCCTGAATGAAAATGGACTGCATTAATGCATTTTTCAAAAATCCGATTTGCTGCGGATTGTTTGATTGCTGGATGGCCGATTGGACTTGAAGGGAACAGTTTGGGCAGGGGTCAACAATGTCAACACTACAAGTGTTTTCATTTGTTTCAAATTGTAAGCAGGGGTTTATTGTCACCAGATTTGAGTTGCAAGTTGGAACTTCATCTGGGTAAGCTGCACCTCCTCTTGTTGAATAAACGAATGAAATAGTTGAAGCAACATGGCTTTCCACCACCCCACCCGGGCAATCAGGATCGGAAAAAATATTTCCGGCCTGATTGTTATTAAATCCGCAAGCCCCTTGGCCCGCAAAAAGCCCCGGCCCCCCAGATTGCGGGTTGATGCTCCAGGCCCGGTCGTTTCCGCTGAACTGGTTGCACCGGATTTGCAGGCCGCTGTTGCCTTTTTGGGTCTGCACCCCAAAATCCACCCCCGCGAAGGTGTTGTCAAAAATCAGGGAGGTATTGGTCAGGCTATTGTCGGTGATCAGGCCGAAAACACCCGGGTTGGTGGTCTCAAAATGGTTTTTTTTGTCCACCGTGTAATTGGTGCAGCCGCCAAAACGGATGCCGTAGCTTGAGTTATCGACCAAAGAGGCCGGGATATTGGTAAACTGGTTCTCCCTGAACAAGTGGAACGAGCCGTTCAACACGTTTGCGCCGTGCCGGGTATTTACGAAATCATTGTCCACGATATTCAGGAAATCTCCGACTGCAGCACCCCCAAACCGGGAGAACAAACCTTCGGTCAGGCCTTCAAAACGACAACCAGATACGTCCAATTTGGCATCATAAGAATCGACCCCAAAGCCCCGGTTTAAGGCAGCGTAGGCCCCCGAACTGGTAAATCGGCATCCCGAAATTTTGTATTTGTCTTGGTCCCAGGTTCCGAAAAAGAACGAAGGGCCGACGGGATTGCCATCTGCATCCACGAAATCGGCATCCGCTAATGGGGCATCCGCCACAAAATTGGTGTTCAATATCCGATAAAGGGGCAAGTTTTTGGGGTTCTGAACGGGCGCGCACCAAATGCTTCTTCTGCAATTTTTAAAATGGGCGACCGTCGAGCCAGCGGGTTGATGCACATAAACTATTCCGCCGCCTGCTTGCCCAGTTGATTGAGCCCGGCCACTCGAGTTGTAAAATTGTTGGTCGGCAATGATGCCCATGTATGCGTTCTGGATTTTTGCATTTTGCGACATATCCACAAGGCCTTGCGTCGCAAAATTTGGGTTTTGCCCCGGGTTTCCTTGCACTTCGATTCCTTCCCACATGGCCTCGGTAGCATCACAAGGGTTAGTTGTGCCTTTCAACGTGCAATTTTCTTTCAAATACAATTTGCCACCGGGTTGGACAATTATTTTTGTCGGATTGCCCGTTCCCTGGGCCAAATCGTACCAGTCGTTGGTCAAATATGTATTTGCGAATTGAACAACCGCATTGTTTTTTATAGTCAGTGAACCTCCAGCTGGGATAGTCACCGTGCCCCAAATAGTTCTGTCGCTATCCCAGACTTGCTGGCCAATAATCAATTGGTTCAAAAAAGGTACGTTCAGCGCATCACCAAAACAATCGGGCCCAAATTTTACAAACTCGTAATCATCGCCATTGCATGAATTGTTACCACAGACGACTATTCCGCCATCCGAAGTTAGACACATTCCAAAAGGACATAGCTCGAAACTGTTCTGAGCTTCGGCAATTTTTTCCCAAACAACCTGAAATTCCCCTCCTGTATCCAGTGCTTTTATGACACCTGCCCATATTTTTTCATTGTGGGTAGTGTTGTCATTGTCAGGAACAAATTGAGCATTCAGAAGAAAAACATCGTTTCCTTTTGTTTCTAAAACCGCCCAACTGTCCACCGCTGCGCCCCTGCCCACATCCTTACTGTATAAAATTTGGCCGTTTAAATCCATTTTTAACAATGCCAAATCATTGTCGTAGTATTGCTCTGTATTAAATGGATAGCAACAATCGCTAGCATTCGTTTGTGGTGCCTGAAAACAGCCATCCCCAATTGGAGGGCCAGCGGCATTTGGAGGCATAGCGCCTGTCCCCAGTTCGATCCAGTCAAACCTTGCAACAAGTACAAAATTGCCATCATTTGTGCGCGAAATAGACCAGGCTTCCTCATTTTGGGTTTCAACGCTCGGTGGAGAAAAACCTCCGAGGCAATTTGAGCAATAAGGGACTTCAATATTGCTGTTTTCGTCAACGTACCCATTCAGGCTTTCTTCTGAAAACTGGGTGCGCCAAATCTCGTTACCGCCTCCGTCTATACGGATGACCAGGGCATCCCTTTCTGGTTGCGAGTTGGTCGTTGCCAATCTGGTGGAACCAATGACGATGTAGCCACCATTGCCATCATCAATAATGTCTCGAAATTTCGTTTCTCTTGAGTTGTCTCCAATGTCAAAGTACCGTTTATAGCCCACAGCATTGAATGAGGTTATCAAATGCCCGTTTGTGGTAGAAACTTGAAAAACGGTCGCCTTGTTAAAACTATTTGCTGTCGGCAGGCTCAATCCGCAAATCATGATTGCGGTTGGATTTGTGGTTCCTCCAATTGGTTCCATCCGAAAATAGGTCGCAGAATGGTCAATTTTTTCTCGGCGATAAAATAGGCAGTTGCCGGAGTTCAGTTCGTATTTTGCGATTACGGCGTAGTCATCCCTTTGATTTTCTATGGCCTTTTGTTTGATACCGCCACAGGCGTACAACATTGGAACGCCATTTTCTTTGGTTTCGATAACATCGATGAACCCTCCCGATGAACTGTTGAATAGTTCTATGCCCAAATCGTAACTGGTGATTTTTTCCCAGATTATTTTTTTTGTGAAAGGACTGATTTTCAAAATTGCTGGGTGGCGTACACCCGTAGTAGTCCCTGACCCATCGGGCAAATCACTGAAACCCGCAGCAACCAAATTGCCGTCGGAGGTTTGGATGACGGAGTGCGCCCAGTTGTCATCGAGCGCAAATTGCGGATAGGTGCTCGTTAAAGACAAGTCCCATTGAACTGTTGGTTGGGATTTCAAACAAACTATGCCCAATATGATATTGAGGCAAAATAAAAGCCATTGCTTTTTAGTGCGGCTGTGCGGCTGTGCGGCTGTGCGGCTGTGCGGCTAAAAATAGCTCGTATTGTTGAAATCGGTTTCATGTTTTTGAAATTTTTTTAGTGGTGAAATGAAAAAGCTTCGCTAGGCTTCGATGGGACATCGAGGCAAAAAATCAGCAAAGTTCAAGTTAGGAAAACGATTAGCCTTTAAGATTAGAGGTCGGGGGCGCATAAGTCCCGGCAGAAAAAACACAACTTTCGAAGGCCTGAATTCAGTTGGACAAATATAACGTTGGCGGCTTTGACACTTCCAAATTTTTTTTGTTAAAATCTGAAAATTTACCCTTTGGGGTAAATTTTGGAGTTCGAAAAATCGGTCAAGGTGCCGGGCAGCGGTGGCCAGTTCGAGATACTGAAAAACCACGCGGCCATCGTCTCCTCGCTCAACGCGGGCGATGTGCGCATCATCAAGGCCGACGGCTCGAAAATGACCCTGACCATCGGCGGCGGTTTCGTCGAGATGCTCAACAACGAAGTGTCGCTTTTGGTGAGCGGGGTGAAGGAGTGACCTTGCCTTTTTGGGGAAATACAAAAATGCCGTTCCAACAGTTCTCCACCTAATTCAACAGGTTTCCATAAAAAGAGCCAATCATCGCAGGATCAATTTCTCCCGCTCCGGCCCAGTCGATACCATTCGGATCGGAACGCCGAGTTCTTCTTCCAAAAAGAGGACATATTCCATTGCCGCCGTCGGCAATTTTTCAAATTCGGTCACGCCGTCGAGCGAGGTTTGCCAGCCGTCCATCGGCTGAAAAACGGGCAAAATTTCGACATTTGACAGATCAAAAGGCAGTTCGTCGCGCATTTCACCATCATAAAAATAGCCCGTCGCAGCGGCGATCTCGGCCATTTTGTTGAACACATCAATCTTTGTGAGACAAATTTCGGTCACGCCGTTGAGCATGATCGTGTATTTCAGTTGCGGCAGGTCGATCCAACCGCAGCGGCGCGGGCGGCCCGTGGTGGAGCCAAATTCGGCACCCTCCGTGCGGAGGAAATCGCCCGTTTCGTCCAAAAGTTCGGTCGGGAACAGCCCGCTGCCGACGCGGGTGCAATACGCTTTTGAGATGCCGATGACCCGCCCGATCTTTTGCGGCGCGATGCCGAGGCCCGAGCAAACGCCCGCCGAGATGGTATTTGACGAAGTGACGAACGGATAGGTCCCAAAATCGATGTCGAGCATCGCGCCCTGTGCCCCTTCGGCGAGCACTTTTTTGCCGTCGGCGAGGGCCTTGTTGATAAAATATTCGCCGTCCACGAGGGTCAGGTTTCGGAGTTCGGAAAGGCTTTCCATCCAATCGGATTCCACTTTTTCGAGGTCAAAATCGACTGGCGGGTAGATTTTCAACAACTCTAAATGCTTGGCTTTCAGCGCGTTGTATTTTTTTTCAAAATCCGGCTGCGCGATATCACCGACGCGGAGGCCATTGCGCCCGGTCTTGTCCATATAGGTCGGGCCGATTCCTTTGAGCGTCGAGCCGATCTTTGCAGCGCCTTTTGCGGCCTCGCTCGCCGCGTCCAAGAGGCGGTGCGTCGGGAGAATGAGGTGGGCTTTTCTGGCAATAAAAAGCCGGTCCTCAAACGCGACCCCGGCCTGCCGTAGCTGGTTGAGCTCTTTTTGAAAAACGAGCGGGTCGAGGACGACGCCGTTGCCGATCAAGTTGATTTGGTTCTCCCGGAAAATACCGCTCGGGACGGTGTGCAGGACATATTTTTTGCCGTCAAATTTGAGCGTGTGGCCCGCGTTCGGCCCGCCCTGAAACCGGGCGACGATATCGTAGTTTTCGGCGAGGAAGTCCACGATCTTGCCCTTGCCCTCATCGCCCCATTGCAATCCTAGAATGACATCAACCTGCATTTTTCAGGAATTTTTTTTTAAAAAACAATTTAAAGTATTGAAAATCAACGGGTTGCGCCCATTTCTTTTCAAAAAGCCCCGCGAAGGTAAGCAAAACCTGTCGCCCAGATCATCAGATAAAAGATTGGTTTATCCGAGTTGCAAAAGGATTTTTACTTTCGCCCCCGATGCGGTTTTTATCCTTGCTCCTCTTCTTTTTCATCGCCCAAACGGGCAGGTCGCAATCCGCCAAAGGCGGAAACCCGTTCGACCTTTCACACCGACTGCCCGATTCGGCCCTAATTGCCGATGCCGCCTCCAACGGCAACCCATTCGACCTCGTGCCACACCGGTTTCCAAAAAAAATGGGCCCGCGAAAGGAGTACGCCAACTGGATCGTCCCCCGCGTCGAACTGCCGAGGGGCAAGAGTCGCAACCCAAGTTTTTTGTTCGCGGCAGTGCTTTTGGCACTCGCATATTTAACGGTGATGGTCTCGTTTTTCCGTCCGGTCATCCGTAAGGCGGTCAAATCGTTCCAAAACGACAATTTCTTGAACCTCACTTTTCGGGAAATAAGCAGCATCGTCGCATCGCCGTATGGGATGTTCTACATCCATTTTTTTCTGCAAATGGGGATTTTCGCCTTCCTCGTCACGCGCTGGTTTTTGGGCGATGCGTTCAACAATGTCCTCTTTCTGTTGGTTTGCACGGTTGGCGTGGTCGCCATTTATATGCAAAAGCACCTTTTGCTCGGCTTTGTTGGCTGGATCTTCCCGGTGGGCAAGGAGGTCTCGAAATACCATTTTACCATCACCATCTTCAACCTGTTGCTCGGCCTTTTGCTGCTGCCGCTCAACCTTTTTATCGCGTGGGGGCCGCCCGAGCTGGCTCAAAGCCTCCTCTATTTTGCCTTCGGATTGATTGGCCTTTTTTATTTGATACAATCCTTTCGCGGCCTCAAAATCGGCGGAAAATTTCTGGCGTCGTCGCAATTCCATTTTTTGGCCTACCTTTGTGCCGTTGAAATAGCCCCATTGGCCCTGCTTTTGAAGTTGATTCTTTTGCAGGCCAGTGGTCGGTAACTGTTCCCAAACAATTCAATTTCGTTTATGTCGCAAGTCCAAGCCCGGGAGGCAACCATCTTGAATCGCGTACAAAACATCCTTATTTCCCAACCCAAACCCGCCCAACGAACCCAATACGATGACAACGAGCGCAAATTTGGCGTCCGAATCGACTTCGTGCCGTTCGTTGAGTTGCAGGGTCTTTCGGCGAAGGAATATCGGGCCTGCAAACTTTATCCCGACCAGTTCGGAGCGATTGTTTTGACCAGCCGCCATGCGGTCGACCATTTTTTTCGCCTTTGCGAAGAGATGCGGTTGAAGATGTCGGAGGAGACCAAATACTTCTGTTCGACCGAGACGATCGCCAATTATCTCCAAAAGTTTATCATTTTCCGCAAGCGAAAAGTGTTCAACGGCATCAAAAGTGTCACCGAACTCAAACAGTATGTCCTAAAAAACAAGGACGAAAAATTCCTCGTGCCATGCTCGAACGCGGGCAATGCGGAGGTCGTCAATTTTTTGAAAGAGCAAAAAGTCCCCGTTTTCGAGGCCGTCATGTACCGCACGGTTTATCGCGATTTGAAGGATTTGAGTGATGTCAAATATGATATCATCGCCTTTTTCAGCCCCCCGGAGGTCAATTCGCTGTTCGACAATTACCCGAACTTCAAACAGGAAGACCGCCGGATCGCCGTTTTTGGCGGCGGCACATTGAAAGCCGTCACCGAACACGGGATGCAAGTGAGCATCCAGGCCGGCACGCCCGAGGCTCCGTCGATTGCCGTCGCGCTCGAAAAATACCTGGTCGAGAGCAACAAGAACTGACCATAAAGCACATTCTTGCCCGCGAAAAGCAGGGATTTTCAATGAATTAAAAACGCCTGCCGAAGTTTTCAAAAACCGGCGGGCGTTTTTTTTTTGAAAAAAATTTTCCAAAAATGACCCAAGGAGTCCGCTTCATGCTCGCCGCCGTTTTCTTTTTCAGCATCATGGCGGCATCGGCAAAATTGCTCTCCCGGTTGCCCGGCGAGGAAATCACGTTCATCCGTTCGGTGGCGATGACCGCGGCCTGCGTTTTTTTTATCAAAAAAGAAAAATCGTCCATTTTTGGGAACAACCGACGCATCCTCTTGGCACGCGGGCTTTTCGGGGGAGTGGGCATGGTCGCCTATTTTTACGCACTGCAACTTTTGCCATTGGCAACCGCGACCATACTTTCCTACATCGCGCCGATTTTGACGGCACTCTTTGCCAGTTGGTTCTTGGGCGAAAAACTGCGGCCGACCATCGCGCTTTTTTTCGCCATTTCATTGGTTGGGGTACTTTTGGTAAAGGGTTTTGACCATCGGGTGAGCAATTTCGGTTTCATCTGCGGCATGGTGAATGCCGTTTTTTCCGCCGCAGCATACACGGCCATCGGCAAATTGAAAGGGAAGGAAAGCCCATATACCATCATTTTTTACCTCGCGTCGATCGCGACGATCTTGTCGCTCGGCGTGATTTTTTGGCGGGGCTCGTGGCTCAGCCCGGCGGGCATCGAGTGGTTTTGGCTGCTTTTGGTCGCCGTCGGGGCGCAGGCAGGGCAGTATTTTATGACGCAGGCCTATTTCCATGAAAAATCGGCAAACGTCGCCATCGTCAATTATGTGGGCATCATTTTCGCCCTCGGCTACGGCTGGCTTTTTTGGGGCGAAACGTTCAATTGGCCCTCCATCTTCGGGATGATCTTTGTGCTTTCCGGGGTCGGGTTGAGCGTGTTTTTTGGGAAGGAAAAAACGGGGTAAAATTCAAACCCAAATTCAAACCCAGCGGTAGTCGCTCGTGAGGGTCTGCGAC
>JANOQP010000896.1:0-10340 GCA_031414895.1 Saprospirales bacterium | reverse complement strand
CGACGACCAATTGCGGCCTCGCAAACGGCTCGATAACCGTCGCGGCAACGGGCGGGTCCGCGCCGCTCGAATATTCCATCAACAACACGACTTGGCAAACGGGGACAACTTTTTCGGGCCTCGCGCCGGGGACGTATCCGGTTTATGTCCGCAATTTCAACGGCACTTGCGCGGTGCAATATGCCACCCCGGTCGTGGTTTCCGGCCCGACGACCATCATCGTTTCAAATATCAATATCGTCCAACCGACCTGCGCCACGACGATCGGCAGCATCATCGTTTCCGCAACCGGAACGGGGACGCTCGAATATTCCATCAACAACACGACGTGGCAGGCCAGCAACACGTTCAGCAACCTGGCCCCCGGGGTCTATATGATCCATGTGCGGTACGTTGGTGGTGCTTGCGCCGTGAGCGCGGCCAACCCGACGGTGATCAACCCCGCGCCGCAACCGGTTTTGGCGCAAATCACGCCGCAGGCGGTGACGGATTGCGGCCTGACGAACGGCTCGGTCACGGCGACGGCGACGGGCGGCACCGCGCCGCTCCAATACAGCATCGACAACGGCACGACTTGGCAGGCATCGAACCAATTTTTGAATTTGCCGACAGGCAGCTACACGGTTTTGGTGCGAAATGCGGACAATTCCTGCCAAATTTCGTCCAATCCGGTCACCGTGGCGGCCCCGGCGCAAGCGACGATCACGAACGTCCAGCCGACCTCGCCAACCTCTTGCAACACGGCCAACGGCTCGATCACCGTCACGGCGACGGGCGGCACGGCCCCACTCGAATACTCGATCAACGGCGGCACGACTTGGCAGACCGCGAACACGTTTAGCGGGCTTTCCGCTGGAAACTATACGGTTCGGGTGCGGAACTCGAACGGCACCTGCCCGGTTTTGTGGCCCAATCAAGTGGTGATTTCCGCGCCGGGCAATGTGGCGATCAATCAGGTTTTGAGCCAAAACCCGAGCGATTGCGGCCAAAACAGCGGCGAGATCACCATTTTGGCGACGGGAACGCCCGCTCCGCTCCGCTATTCGATCGACAATGGCGCGACCTTCCAACTCGGAAGTTATTTCTCGAACCTCGCCGCCGGGACCTATCAAATACTCGTTTCGGACAACAACGGAGCCTGCCCGACGACCGCGCCCAATGTGGTTTTGGTCAATAAAATTTCCCCGGCGCTCGTCAATGCCATTGCCACCCCGGCAACGGCTTGCGGCACGGCCACCGGTTCTATTTTGGTCACGGCGACGGGCGGCATCGCGCCGCTTTTTTATTCCATAAACAATGGCTCGACTTGGCAAACTTCCAATGTTTTTGCGGGTCTCGCCGCGGGCAGTTTTGTCATAAAAGTGCGCAACGCCGACGGCACCTGCGCCCAAACGATGCCCACTTTGCTCGAACTGACCGAGCCGGACGCGCCGATCATCACTGCCGTCCCGACCGTTCACCCGACGGCCTGCGGCCAATCGAACGGCTCTATTTCCATCGCGGCGACGGGCAGCGGCGTTTTGCAGTACAGCCTCGACGGGGTTGTTTATCAGAATTCCAACCAATTTTTGAACCTCCCGGCGGGCAGCTATTTTGTCCATGTCCGGTCGGCGAACACCGTGGACTGCACCACGCCATTTGCCGGGAACCCGGTCGTGATCGGTGCGCCGGGTGGCCCGACGGTCAATAATTACACGGTTTCGCAAATTTCCAATTGCGGCCAGACCGACGGCCAGATCGAAATTTTCGCATCCGGCGGGACCGCGCCTTTGCAATACTCGATCAACGGCGGCACGACTTTCGGCACCAACCCGCTGTTCACCGGACTCGCGCCGGGCAGCTATTCGGTTTTGGTTAAAAACGCGAGCGGCATTTGCACGGCGACGTTGCCGAACATCGTCATCAATGCCCCGGCCACGCCGACCATCAATTCGGCAACGCCGACCGCGGCGACGAGTTGCAACGCCGCGGACGGCCAGATCACGGTCGCGGCAACGGGCGCGGGTGCGCTCGAATACAGTTTGAACACCATCTATTGGCAGACTTCCAATGCGTTTTCCGGCCTTTTGCCCGGTTCGTACAATGTTTATGTCCGCAATTTGACGGGCGGCACTTGCCAAACGACGGGCAGTTTCGTGGTCGTCGGTTCGCCGAGCCCGCCGAGCGTTTCGGGCGTGACGAACACCCCGCCGACCGCCTGCGGCATGACCAACGGCACGATCACGGTGAACGCGACGGGCGGAAACCCGCCGTATCAATACAGCATCGACGGCATTTTTTGGCAAGCGGCGAACGTGTTTTCCAACCTTTCGGCAGGTACTTACACGGTTTTTGTCAGAAATAATAACGGCTCCTGCCCGACGCCGTGGGGCGGAACGGCGACGCTTTCGCCCGGCCCGCAATCGCCCGTCATCAGCTCGGTCGTGAAAACGAACATCACCAATTGCGGCCTGACCAACGGCACGATCACGGTGAACGCGACGGGCGGCACGGCCCCGCTGCGCTATTCGATCGACGGCGGCACGACGTGGCAGACCTCGAACCAGTTTTTGAACCTGCCCGCGGGCAGCTACGATGTCGTCATCTCGAATGCCGACGGCTCTTGCCCGACCATTTACCCGCCCGTGGTGATCACGGCCCCGACCGCGCCGAACCTGATTACTGTTCTTTTAAAAACACCAAAAGACTGCAAATACCCGACGGCGGTCATCACGGTCTTGGCGACGGGCAGCGGCCCCCTCCAATACAGCATCGACGGCGGCGCGACTTGGACGGCGAACCATGTTTTCTCAAACCTCCCGCCCGGCGCGTACAATGTCATGGTGCGGAACGCCGACGGCACTTGCCCGGTGGCCTCGCCGAACAACCCGTTCATCAGTTGCGAATTTGACCTCGCGCTGAAAAAACTCCTCGCGCCCGGCCAAAGCTCGAAGATCCATATTGGCGACAATGTGAAATTCAGGATCTGGGTCTATAACCAAGGTTTCACGACGGCGAAAAACATCCAAGTCGTGGATTATTTGCCCGTCGGGACGCAATTGAGCACGTCGGGCAACCAGATCTGGTCGACCCTGCCGACCGGCCAGATTTCGACGACCATCCCGGGGCCGCTGGTTTTGGGCGACAGCACGTTCGTGGATATCAATGTCCGGGTGGTTTTTGGACAAAACGGCGCGACGCTCATCAACCGCGCGGAGATTGCCTCGGCGACCGACCTCGATGGTGTTTTCCGCCCCGACGTGGACTCCAAACCGGACGCGACGAACGGCAACGACAACGAGATCGACAACATCATCAACCAAAACGGCAGCGGCCTGCTCGACGAGGACGACGAGGACCCTGCCGAGATCATCCTCGACCCGACCGACCCGATCGGCTTTATTTATTGTGAAAAAACAGGGAAGATCGTCCCCGGCGGGAAGATCAAACTGCTTTCCGCACCGCCCGGAGGGTTCATTTTTTTCGGCATCAGCACGACGGGCGACACGCTCGACGGGCGCAGCGGCATGTACCAGTTTTTCACGAACGGCCAACCGGGCATCTATAATTTTACTTGGCAACACCCGCTCGGCTACCCGTTGAGCGCGGACTGCCCGCCCCAATCCGGCCCAATCACGCCGGTGCTGCTCGACGGCTCGGGCACCGACAAGGACGGCACGGCGAACGGCGAGCTCATCCTCGGATCGGACATTTCGGCGACCGATAGTTTGATGAACCATGCCTGCGGCTTCAACCCATATTGGCTCTCGCTGAACGTGGTCTTGGGCGACACGACCATCGTGAACCGCAACAATATCCCCGTCCAATGCGCCTTTATCGGCTCCATCGTCTGCGAGGATGTGAACGGCGACGGCCTCCCGACCCCGGGCGAACCGGGCATTTCGGGCGTGACCGTCGAACTTTACGAATGCAGCAACTCGACCACGCCGCTGCAAACGACGGTCACGGCCTCCGGTGGGAAATACCGTTTCGACGGCCTCGTGGCGGGAAATTATAAACTGAAATTCATCACGCCGTCGGGCTATCAATTGGCTTTGACCTCCAACGGGCAGCCATTTAATGTGGACCAAAACGGTTTTTCGGCCTGCATCCCGCTCCTTTTTGGGGAATGCGATACGACAAAAGCGGTCTGCATGACGGCCTGCCCGACGGTGACGGCCTCGGCCAATGCGCAAATTTGCGCGGGCCAATCGGTCCAATTGTTCGCCAATTTCATCGCCGGGACGGCCACTTGGTCGCCCGCGGCGGGATTGAGCTGCACGAGCTGCGCAAATCCGGTTGCCACACCGACCACGACGACCTCTTATATCGTCACGGTGCAAAATGGCGCGACCTGTATTTCAAAAGATACGGTCGTCGTCACGGTCGTCACGCCGCCTTCGGCGAATTTCACGGTGGCGGTGCAACAACCGACGGGCTGCGGCCAAAACAACGGCTCGATTGCGGTCAATTCGGCGCAAACGGGCCTCGAATATTCCATCAACGGCGGCTCGACTTGGCAGGCAAACAACGCTTTCCAAAACCTCGCTCCGGGCACCTATTTGGTGAGCATCCGGTTCACGGGGTCGGTTTGCTCGACCAATTATGCGCAAAACCCGGTCATGCTTTCGCCGACCGGCGCGCCCTCCATCACGAACGTGGCGGTGCAACAGCCAAACAATTGCAGCACCCCGAACGGCTCGATCACCATTTCGGCAACCGGAAACCTCGGCACGATCGAATATTCGATCAACGGCGGAACGACGTGGCAGACGGGCAATGTTTTCCAAAACCTCGGCAACGGCACTTTCGATGTCCGCGTCCGCTACACGAACAACTTGACCTGCGTGGTTTCGTGGCCGACGATCACGATGACCTTGCAACAGCCGGTCATTGCGACGGTTTTGGTCAATTCGAACTGCAATTCGGGCCAAAATTCGATCACTGTGCAGGCCACGGGCGGTCAAGGCCCGCTCGAATACAGCGTCAACAACGGCGCGAGCTGGGTGACCAACCCGACCTTCGCCAACCTCGCGCCCGGTTTTTACAACGTGTGGGTGCGCAATTTCAACGGCGCGTGCGCGGTGGCCTACGCGGGCAACCCGGTCGGCATCTGTGTGTTCGACCTTGCGCTGCGCAAAACATTGGCCCCCGGCCAAAGCCCGCTCGTCTCGCTCGGCGACACGATCGATTACAATATTGAAATCTTCAACCAAGGGGTCATTTCGGCGAAAAACATCGTCGTGACCGACTATTTGCCGAGCGGCCTGCAAGTCCTCCCCGGCTTCGGTTGGGCGATGAACGGCACGCAGCCGACGGCGACGATCACGTTCGCCGGGCCGCTCGCGCCCGGCCAATCGGCCATCATCCCGATGAAAACGCGGCTCGTTTTCGGCGGCCCCGGCACGACGCTCAAAAACACGGCGGAGATCACCGACGCGGAAGACCTCACCGGCAACCACCCGAACGATTTTGACAGCACGCCCGACGGCACGAACGGTAACGACAACGAGATCGACAACGTCACCGACAACGGCGGCGGCGACGAGGACGACGCCGACCCGGCCGAGATCATGCTCGACCAGTTCGATCCGGGCGGCTATATTTATTGTGAAAAAACGGGCAAAATCTTGACGGGCGGCGCGGTCTATTTGATTTCCGGCCCCGTCGGCGGCGAGATTTTCTTTGCGACGGGCATGAACGGCCAGTTGCTCGACGGCCACACGGGCATGTACCAGATCTTCACGAACGGCATCCCCGGCACCTACGAACTGGGCTACACGCACCCGAACGGCTACCCGTTGAGCGTCAGTTGCCTGCCGCAGGCCGGCACGTTCAACCCGACGGGCAACGACGGCAACCCGGTGCACGACCAAGATGGACTCGTGAACGGCATCATCCAACTCGGTTCGGGCGGTGTTGCGGGCGGCATTTTGACCAACCACGCTTGCGCGAGCAACAAGTATTTTTTGAAATTTTACCTGAACCCGAACGAGGCGACGCTGATCATGGACAACAACCTGCCGGTTTCGTGCGGTGTCCAGGGCGGCAAGATCTGTCTCGACCAAAACGGCGACGGCCTCCCGCAGGCCAACGAAGCGGGCGTGGCGAACATCTCGGTCAGCATTTATGATTGCTCAAACCCGGCCAATTTGGTGCTCATCCAATCCGTTTTGACGGACGCGGACGGGCTTTACCAGTTCGATGGACTGGTCGCCAGTTCTTATCAAATCAAGATTGCCGCGCCGACGGGCTACACGATCGCCGGGCCGAATTTCGACGCAAACGGGGTCAGCCCATGTTTCCAATCGGGCTTCACGGCCTGCGATTTGACGCATTCGGCGTGCTTCTCGGTCTGCCCGGTCATTTCGCAGGTGGTCACGGTCGATCCGTCCTGCCCGACCAACAACGGCGTGATCATCATCAGCGCGAGCTGCATCGGTGCGCTCCAATACAGCATCGACAACGGACTAACGTGGCAGGCGAACAATATTTTCACCAATCTCGCCCCCGGCACCTATCACATCAAAGTAACGAACGGCTCGTGCATCGTGGATTACACGGTGCTCGTGACGCTCGGTTGCCAAAACACGGGCGGCACGACGGGCAACCTCACGGGCCACACCTTTAAAGATTGCGGCAACGTGACCGGAGTCGAAGAAGCGGGCGAAGAGGGCCTCGCGGGCATCACCGTCACCCTTTCCGGCAACGGCCAAAACCTGACCGCGACGACCGACGCGAACGGCAATTACCAGTTCACGGGCGTTCCGGCGGGCGCGTATTCCATCCAATTTGGAAAACCGGCCGGGCTTGATTTTACCACAAAGGACACCGGCGGCAACGATGCCGTGGACAGCGACGTGAGCGCGACGGGCCTGGGCCCGGTGCTGATCACCGCGAACCAGACGGTGCAAAATTTCAACGCCGGATACCTCGACACACAGGCCCCGACCGTGCAGTTCTTGCACCCGCTGTTGCAGGGCCTGACGGACGGCGACACCTTATTTATGGAATGCAGCAACCTCAACGTTTTCGGCCTCGCCGATGCGACGGGCGCGGACAATTGCGACCTTTTGGTTGAAATGCAGTTCATCGAACTGCCCGTCCTTTCTTACCCGGACTGCGCGAACGGCTTTTTGGCGATCATGCACTGCGCGTGGAAAGCGACGGACGATTGCGGCAATTCTTCGACGATCAACCTCGTCATGGCCGTCCGCGACCTCACGCCACCAACCATGCTCGGGCTGCCGCAAAACATCACGATCGCGGTCGGCGACCCGGTCCCGCCTGCGCCGCAGGTGAAAGCGTTTGATTTCTGCGACCCGCTCCCGGCACTCGTTTTTTCGGAAAACACAACCACAAACGGCTGCGGCTCAATCATTTCGAGAAAATGGACGGCGACGGACGATTGCGGCAACAGCACTGTTTTTGAACAGATCATCACCATCGGCGGCGGCAATATCCCGGCCTCCGTGGCAAGCGTTTCGCCGACCACCTGCGGCAATGCCAACGGCTCGGCAACCCTTGCGCCCGCCAATCTTTCGTTCAATTGGAGCGACGGCGGATCGGGTGCAACGCGCACTGGTTTAGCTGCCGGAAATTATACGGTCACCGCGACCAATCTGGCGGGCTGCACGACCACGCTTTCGGTCAATATCGGAAATTCAACAGCGCTCACGGCCTCGGTCGGCGCGACCACGCCCGCTTCTTGCGGCGCGACAAACGGCTCGGCCTCGCTCTTGCCCGCAACGCTCACCTTCAATTGGAGCGACGGCGGATCGGGCGCGACACGCAACAACCTTTCAGGCGGCAGTTACATGGTCACCGCAACGGGTGCGAGCGGCTGCACGACGACGGTTTTGGTGACGATCACGGTCTCGGGCGGGTCGTTTATGATCCAAGCTTCGTTCACCGCACCCGCAACCTGTGCGGGCAACGACGGTCAAGCGACCATCAGCCCGGCCAACCTGACCTACGCATGGAGCGACGGCGGAACGGGCGTTTCGCGCACCAACTTGCCAGCTGGAAACTATACCGTCACCGGCACGGACACGGGCGGCTGCACGGCCTCGACGACCGTCATGATCGGTTTCAACGATATGATATTGATCGATATCGCCAGCCTGACCCCCGCGACCTGCGCCGGGAACGACGGCGCGGTCACGTTGACCCCCGCTTATTTCACCTACTCGTGGAGCGACGGCCAAACGGGCGCAAGCCGCACGAACCTCGCGCCGGGGGCCTATTCCATCACGGCGACGAGCCCGGCCGGCTGTGCCGACACGGTTCAACTTTCGATCGGTTTGACCAATAATTTGACCGTTATTGTCAATGAACAGTTCGATGCGACCTGTTTGGGCAATGACGGTTGGGCCTCTTTCTCGCCACCGAGCCTCAACTATCTTTGGAGCAACGGCGCGACCGGGGCCATGGCAACCGGCCTTTTGCCGGGCATTTATACCGTCACGGCCACCAATCCGGCGGGCTGCACGGCTGTCGGCAGCGTGACCATCGCGCTGGACTGCGTGTATTGCACCACGCCGACGCTCGATTCGGTGGCCAATATTTCGGCCACCTGCGGCGATGGCAACGGCGCGGCAACGGTCTATGTGGCAGGCAACGAATCCGCTTTCGAGTGGCTTTGGATCCCGAACACGGGCACGAGCAACGCCATTGGGAACGGAAAAACGGGCCTCCAACCCGGCACATATATCGTCGTCGTCAAACCGATCGGGGCCGATTCGTGCGAACTGAAGGTCCCGGTCACGATCGTCAACGTGAACGGAAACGACTGTGTGGCCGCACCTTCCGATCCCCAGTTCCTCGGCTTGAACAATGGTTTGAAACTTTATAATTGCAAAAAGGGCGCGTTCGAACAGTGCATCGACATCCCGTTCGAGGACTTTGAAAAAGGTTATCGCGTCCGGCTCAACGGCGTCGAAACCGACAGTTTGGCGAAAGCCTGCAATGTTCACCATTTCACTTTCTACCATGTGGATCTACTGACCTCGACGAGCGCGATGGGGCCG
The DNA here is from genome assembly GCA_031414895.1 of Saprospirales bacterium. Lineage (GTDB taxonomy): Bacteria > Bacteroidota > Bacteroidia > Chitinophagales > Saprospiraceae > JANOQP01. The sequence continues at coordinate 1,332 of JANOQP010000896.1, read as the reverse complement.
TTTATTCTCGAAAAATGGTCGGTCGGCGGCTCGGTCGTCACGGGCAATTTTGCGACGATCCAGGAGCTGGTGGCTTTGATGAAAAACGCCAACCCGGCGGGCAATTGGGCCTACGATGCCACGAACATGGTCATCCGCGGCGAGGCGCCGTTTGCCAATTTCGGCAATTTGGAGCTGCGCGAGGTGCCGACCAATTCGATCGTCATTTTGGAGAAATTCTCCGAAACCGAACAGCGCGGCGTAACCCTCTCGCTGCCCGACGGACAGTTCCTGCTGACCGTCGAACACAAACCGACGGGCATCACGGACACGGTCTCGATGCTGTTGCACTGCCTTTCGCCGGACACCATCCGCATCGTGATGGACCCGCGGACGGAAAAAAGCCTGACGCTCGACAAATCCGAACTGCTGGGCAACCTCAAATTCTTGAAGATTGCCAAAACGAACATCGTCGGCGACGTGGTCGAGGTGCTCAACGATCAATTTTTGGCCGACGGCCTCGTCATCATGGCACGGAAAATAGGGGTCGAACAAAGCCTCCTGTTGCTCGTGGACGATGCCGGGATCCAAGACACGACCTTCCTGGAAGTGCGCGTCACCCCGATGGATGTTGCCGCCGACACGCTCATCGTGCACAACGGTTTTTCGCCGAACGGCGACCTTGCGAACGAGACCTTCGTGATCGAATACCTCGAAAATTACCCCGGCAGCAAAATGGACATTTTCAACCGCTGGGGCGAACGGGTCTATCATTCCGAGGATTACCTGAACGATTGGGACGGCCGTTTCGACGGACAGATATTGCCGAGCGGCACCTATTTCTTCATACTTGACGTCAGCGATGGCCGAAAGGTTTCGGGCTGGGTCCAGATCCAGCATTAGGCTTGCCGCAATTTGAGCTGGCTTTTCCTTTTGGAAAAAACGCCCGGTCTTCCGTTGTTCGGAGGATCGGGCGTTCTTTTTTTGGAAAAAACCAACCAAAATTGGTTGCTGCCCACAACCAATTAAAAACAGTGGCCAAACTTGGGCATCGGGTGATTTCTTTGCCCAAGTTTTCGGCGCAAAAAACCGCACCATCCGAACCATATTTTTTATCAATATCAAAACAAAATGGCAAAAAAGACAATCGTTGTGCTAGGAAGCGAAATCATGCTTTTGCCGCAACAAGGCAGCGCAGAAGACTATATCTGCCTGACGGATATCATGAAAAATTTTGGTAACTGTTTAGCACCCAAACGGTGCGACATATAAAGAGTGTGTGCTGCAAACAGCACGAAGTTCATTGAAAACATTGAGTTGATGCTTACGGCAAGTGCTGATAAAGCCTTGAAT
>JANOQP010000895.1:0-5006 GCA_031414895.1 Saprospirales bacterium | reverse complement strand
ATTGATTGGTGGATTTGCTCGTTTTTCAAAAATGCCCAGTAGTATGGGTAAATAGTTGCGATTTTTCTTTTTTGGGGATAAACAACAATGCCGTTCCGGGAGATGAAACCTGCGGAACGGCATTTTTTTTGTCCAAGATCGACCGATTTTTTTGATCCGCCACCGCCGCCCAAAACCAATTTACGGGCATCGCGTAACCCCCATCCGCGACCCGGCAAACTACTTTTGCCCCTGCGAATTCCTCCCTTCGCACACTCCCCATTTTTTATTTTAGCTGATCGCAAAGTCTGGCCACCCCCCGGTCTTGCATCTGTTTGCGCACTTTTTCTTTAAAAAAACGACCACCCCCCGGTCTTACAAGCTCGAACGCCTCGTTCGGACAAACACACTTTTTTTCATCAAAAACAAGCACTTTTATGCAAAGCAAGGTACAACCCTTCCGCCTTGCGGGTTCGTTTTGGCTCTTATTCTGCCTCCTCGCCAGCCCGCTTTTTTCACAAACAAGTTGGATCGGCCCTGTCGGCGGGTTTTGGGCCGATGAGCTCAACTGGAACAACGGCGTCCCGGTCTCGGGTAAAGATGCGCTCATCGGCGGCGACAATTCGGTCGTCATCAACGCTCCGTTGATCACCAATTTTAGGGTCCAAAATTTCGGGACGATCACGGTCAATGCCGCTTTGACGGTGGCGGGGAACAGTTTTGAGAACAGCGGCACGATGAATTTCAGCTCGGCCAGCAGCCTCACCAATCAGGCGACCTTCAAGAATTTTGGCGTGGCGACCTTTATCGGCGCGGCCACTTTTTTGAACGCGACGGGCGCGAATTTCCAGAATTTCGGGCCGTTCACCTTGCCAACTACGCTCACCAACCAGGGGACAATCACCAACGACGGCACAATCGACGCGACGAACGGGACGATTTTGAGCAGCGGTTCTTTTCAGAACAACCAGACTTTCACGACGAAAACATTGACCGTGCAGACGGGAAGTTCCTATACGAACAATTTTGGTTCGACGCTCAACATCACCGGAGCGGGTGCATCGCTCGACGCGTCCGGTTTTTTGACGAACAATGGCGCAATCAACAACGTTGGTGATTTTCAAATAAAAAACAATGTGGTCAATAATGGCACCATCAACAACAATGCCGGTGGTTCTATCACGATTATCGCTGGCGCGCAATTGAACAATAGCGGGACCGTCCTCAATAAAGCGGCATTGACGAACAACGGGACATTGACGAACGGCAACAACTTCTTCAATGAGGGCACAGTTGTCAATAACAACCAGTTCAACAACAACAATCGGATTGAAAACCGGGCCGGCGCGACTTTTACGAACAATACGCTGGCCAATATCGACAATGGTTTTGGCTCTGTCCTGTTGAACATCGGTGTGTTTTCCAATAAAAAGAACATGAATTTCTTTGGCCTTTTGCAAAACGACGGTGCGTTCACGAATGACGGAACCATCAACATGAACACAGGTTCGACGTTCGACAACAACCTCAATTTTACCAATAATTTTGTGTTGAACACTCAAAACACGGCTGGAAACGATGGCACTTTGACCAACAATGGGGCTGTCAATATTTTGAGCGGTTCTATTTTTACGAACCGTGCAACGTTCACAAACTCAATTTCCGGCAAAATCAACAACCAATTTGAGTTTGTCAATGGCCCAATTGCGACATTCAACAACAACGGTGTTTTCACAAATTCCATTCGGATGTTTTTGGAAGGCCAGACGACCAACAACGGTTATCTCTTCAATCCGGGCGATATTTTTGTGAAGGTCGGCGGCACTTTGACGAACGCCTCGGTCATTGACCAACAGGCGGGCAACCTCTCGAACCTGGGCACCTTGGTCAACCAAAACCTGTTTTTGAACGACGATTGCTCGACCATCGCCAACCGAACGGGCGCGACCATCAACAACACGGGCGGCCAAATCCGCAACCGGGGCCTGATTTTCCAGCGCGGCACCTTGTCGGGCGCGGCGGTCACGAATTTGGGTGGAAATATCCATACGGGCGCGACCTCTGCCTCGGCTGTTTTGTGCAAAAACCCATCAATTACCGCCGATGATGAGGGCGTCGTGAAGGTTTATGCGACCGGGTTGATCTCGTTTGCAAACACGGATTCCTGCCAAAACATCATCTATCGCGCGAACGGCGAGGCCCGTCCGACCTTTGGCTGCGCCGATATCGGCACCGTCAAATCGGTGAACGTCGTGATGACGACCCGCCTCGGCGACTCGCTGACCTGCGTTTCGCAAGTGACCCCGACCGATATTTTGGCCCCAAATTTCACAGGCTGCCCGACCGATTTGACGGTTTTCACTTCGGCAATTACGGCGACCGCAACATGGACGGCGCCGACGGCGATCGATAACTGTTCAGTGCCGACCATCACGGTGGACAAAGCGCCCGGCTCGAGCTTCACTGTCGGCATCACCGCCGTCAATTATGTCGCCATCGACTCGAAAGGCAACGCGCAAACTTGCCAATTCAAAGTGACCGTCATCAAAATCGCTGCGGGCGCGGGCTGTACGGGCGATGTCGCGGGGCCGGTCTTCACGGGCTGCCCGGCCAACATTTCGGTCTCGACCACCAGCCAATTTCAGAACGCAACTTGGTTGAACCCAACACCTTCCGACGGCTGCCAACCCATCACTTTGACGGCCACGCATTTCAGCGGACAAGCCTTTCCGGTCGGCGTGACCACTGTTCGTTTTACCGCAAAAGATGGCAACAACAATACCTCGACGTGCCAATTCACGGTAACGGTGACGGCAACCAACCTTTGCGCGACGGACACGCAAAAGCCGAACTTCAACGATTGCCCGGCCAATATCGTCCTCGCGCCCAACCCGGCAACGGGCAGCGCGGTCGCCATTTGGAGCAGCCCGGCGGCTTCTGACAACTGCGCAATTGCGAGCGTCACGAGCAATTTTGCCCCCGGCAGCATCTTTCCGACGGGCACGACGACCGTGATTTACACGGCAACCGACGGCAACGGCAACACGGCGACCTGCAATTTCACGGTCACCGTCGGCAGCGACCCATGCCCGGGCGACGCGACTGGCCCGACTTTTTCGGCCTGCCCGGCCAATATTTCATTGGTCACGGCGGGCAGTTCCGCCTTCGCAAACTGGACGGCACCGACCGCTTCTGACCCTTGCACGCCCGTCGTTTTGAACGGAAATTACGCGCCCGGCGCGGCTTTCCCGATTGGTGCAACGCAAGTGATTTACACCGCTTCCGATAAAAAAGGCAACAAAAGCACCTGTTCTTTCACCGTCACGGTGAACACGGCTTGCTCGACGGATGCCATTCCTCCCGTCATCGCGGGCTGCCCCGGCAACGTCAATATTTCGACCACCGGGACCACGCAAATCGGAACTTGGGCCTCGCCGACGGCCACCGATAACTGCACGCTGGTTTCATTCACCTCGGCTTATATGCCCGGTTCGAGCTTCCCGGTCGGCACGACGAGCGTGATTTATACCGCGACGGATTTGAAGGGAAATATGTCCACTTGCTCTTTTAATGTCATCGTTTCGACCACGCCGACGGGTTGCGCGAGCAATTCCGCGCCTGCGAACAACGCCGTGCAAATCAGCCCGGTCGGCCTTTCGCTCACTTGGGCGGCTGCGGCTGGCGCGACGGCATACGATGTGTTCCTCGGAACGACCAACCCGCCCACCACCTTGGTGGCCTCGAACGTGGCGACGACGAGCTACGCGCCCGCTGGCCTCGCTTATAACGCGACCTATTTTTGGTACGTCGCGCCGAAAAACGCGGTCGGCACTTTGACGACCTGCGGCACGACGGCAACCCGTTTCAGCACCATCACGACGCCGGGCTGCGCAACTTTGAGCGCGCCCGCGAACAATGCGACGAACCTTTTGCCAACATCGGTCAATTTGACCTGGGCGGCAGTTTCGGGCGCAACTTCGTACGATGTTTATCTCGGAACGGTCAATCCGCCGACGGCAACCGTTGCCACGAACGTCGCGGGGACTTCCTTCACGACGGGCGCATTGACCGGGAACACGGCATATTATTGGTATGCCCGCCCGAAAAATGCGGCCGGTTCGCCGACCACTTGCGCGGCTGCTTCGTTCAAATTCACGACCGGGACCTTGCCCGGCTGCGCAACGAACACCGCTCCGGCCAATTTGACAACCGCCGTTCCGCAAAATACGACCCTCACTTGGTCGGCTGCCGCGAACGCAACGAGCTACGATCTATACCTCGGCACGGTCAATCCCCCGACGACTTTGGCCGCCGCCAATTTGACGACGACCACTTATTCGGCCACCAATTTGAACCTGAACACGACCTATTTTTGGTACGTCACGCCGAAAAACAGCCTCGGTTCGGGCGGTTGTTCGACGACGGCGACGCAGTTCACGACGGGCGTTTTGCCGCTTTGCCCAGTTTTGACCGCCCCGGCGAACAACGCGACGGGCATCGCCAGCTCGACCACTTTGACATGGGCCGCCGTCTCGAACGCCACTAAATATGACGTTTATCTCGGCACGACCAATTTGCCGACCACAAAAGTGGCGACCGATATCACCATGACCACCTACGCGGCGACGGGCTTGGCGAACAACACCATCTATTATTGGTATGTCGTCCCGAAAAATACGTTTGGCGCGGCCACGACCTGTGGCACGGCATTCAAATTCACGACCGGAACGCCTGCGCCGAGTTTCTGCAAAGGGCAGAGCGGCACGGGCCTTTATCGCGAAATTTACAACAATATCGGCGGGGCCAACCTTTCGGATCTGTATGCGAACGCGGCCTATCCGAACAGCCCATCGTCCACCGGGATCATCACATCGGCCCTTTCGCCAGTCAATGCGGCCGATAATTTCGGCGACCGGGTGCGCGGTTATTTGACCGCCCCGACGACCGGGACGTATTGTTTCACCATCACGGGCGACGACCAGACGGAGCTTTATTTGAGCACGTCGAGCAACCCGGCCAGCAAGGTG
>JANOQP010000894.1:0-4787 GCA_031414895.1 Saprospirales bacterium | reverse complement strand
GTGCTGGCAGTGACCGGGGCGGCGATGCTCGGCGGGCATTTGCAGATCGTATCGACGGGCAACCCACCGACGGGGACTTGGGTCATTTTGACCGCAGCGAGCATCAGCGGGACTTTTTTGACGACGGATTTGCCCTGCAATTATTCGATCGTGGTCGGCGCGACCACCGTCACCTTGAAAAAAATCGGCGTCGTAAAAACCTGGGTCGGCGGCATCAGCAATTGGAACAACGCCGCCAATTGGTCGCCCGTCGGTGTCCCCTGCCCGCTCGACACGGTCTTCATCAACAACGGCGAGGTCACGCTCGACATCCCCGACCCGCAAATGGCGGTGCTGACCATCACCGGCGGCGACCTGCTCAATGTTTTGGATGCCGATATCAGTGCGCCGTTCATCGTTGCCGCCGCCGCCATTTTGGACATTGCGGATTTGACCACGTTGGTCCTTGACGATGATTTTTCCAATTTCGGCACCATTTCGGGCAACGGCACCTTGGACATCGAATTTGCGAATGTCCTCAATTACGGAGAATGGTCCCCCGGCAACTCGGCGGGCAAACTGACCGCAAAGGGCAACCACACGAACGATGTCGTTTCCATTGAAATCGGCGAAAGTGGCGGCATCGTCGAGGTGGACCTATTGGAAGTGACCCTCGCCATGATGGTCGAGGACGACCTGGAGGTCGGTTACCTCGGCGGCACCGTCCCGGTCGGGACGCGAACCATCATGGAATGTTTTGGCCAATCGCCCTGTCGCACCGGGACTTTTGCCAATATCACCTTCCCGCCCGAATGCCATGGCGGCTGTTCGATCATTTACGAGGCCAACCGGGTGCGGCTGCACAATGCCGTCCCCATCCAATTTGAGGGCACCGTCGTTTGGGAGGGCGGCATCGGCAACTGGCAAACGGCAGGCAATTGGAGCAGCAACGACGTGCCGAGCGACGACGACGATGTGGTCGTCAATGATGGCGAAGTGCTTTTGACCGCGCCCGCGAACATCAAATCGCTCAAACTGACCGGCGGCAATATTTTGGGCAATTTCAACCTGACGGTCAACGATTCGCTCGTATGGAACGGCGGCCAGATCGGTATTGGCGGCAATGCCCATGTCGGCCCGATGGCCCTTTCTGGCGCGGCCACGCTCGCCAACGGCAACCTTTTTTTGGACGACGGCGGCCTCATCAACCATGGCAGCCTGACGCTCGGCAACAACGCCACGCTGACCATCCCCATCGGCAAGGCCTTGACCATTTCTGGCCCCACCACCGATAGTATTTTCCAAAACGGGACCGGCAGCGCGTTCATCAATTTGGGCAAATTGAAAAAACTCGGCGCTGGGACATTCGGCATCAAGGTCCCGTTCATCAATTTGGACACGACCGATGTGGTGGCCGGGACCTTAAAGTTCACCGACAATTTTACCAATACCGGCGGCATACTAAAAGGATCGGGGACGGTCAACATGGTCGCGGCGACCATCGTCGATGTCGGGCTGGTCGCGCCCGGTTCGTCGCCCGGGACGCTGCATTGGCTCGGCAATTTCATCGGCAACCCGAACAGCGAGCTTGATTTTGAGATCCTCGAAAACAACGGGACGATCACCAAGGACCTCCTCGAGGTGAGCGCGGCCCTGACGATCAACGGGACACTGAACGTCCGTTTTCTCGGTGGGAACATCCCCAACGGCAGCTACCCGATCGTGACGAGCAACGGCACGCCAAACGGGGTTTTCTCCGAGATCAACTATCTCCCGACCTGTCCGGGGGTGTGCGCGATCAACTATATCGGGGGCGTAAATTTGGTGATGGGCGTTGCCCTGCCCGTCGAGCTGATCGATTTTGATGGATTTTATAATGAAAAATCAATCGAACTGAATTGGGCGACCGCCTCCGAACCCAATTTGGCGGCCTTCGAGCTGCAACGCGCCCCGGACGGTCTTGTCTGGACGACGATTGCCAACCTGCCCGGGAACGGCACGGCCAGCGAGGCCCACGAATATGCCCACACCGACCGCGGGCCGCTCGATGGGGTCAATTATTACCGCCTGAAAATGGTCGGCACCGATGGTTCAGCGGATTTTTCCGTGATAATTACCGTTGCCACGGCCCTCGGCAACGATTGGGAAATCTACCCAAACCCGACCGGGGATTTGCTGATGGTGCGTTTTTTGGAAAAAAAGGAAGGCACGTTCCGGCTTTTTGATTGGTCGGGAAGGGAAGTCCTGGCCAAGCCTTATTTGGGCGAGGCCGCCCAAATCGACCTGACGGGACACCCAAATGGGGTCTATTGGCTACAAATTTCCGGTGCCGCGGGCCAAACAATTATCAAAAAATGAAACCTGTCCGGTATGAAAAACCAGCTTACCCTCGCCCTGATCTTCGCGGCATCCCTGTCCATCGGCCAGTCCGTTGATTCCGCGACCGTCCGTCAAATCGACAGCTTGATCTTGGTTTCGCGCAGCCTGACCGGGCAAAAGGATTTTGAAAAAGCGCAACAAATCAGCGATGTCGCTGAAAGCACGGCGCGGGCAAAACTGGGCACCGAAAGCCCGACCTACGCCAATTGCCTGTTCAACCATGGCCGGGTCGCCCAACTTTCGGGGGCCCTCGATGCCGCTGTGCCGTTTTATCTGTCCGCAAAAAAAATCCAGGAAAAGGCCACCAATGCCGACCCGCGCCACCTTGCCGCGACCTTGAACAACCTCGGCCTGGTCTATAAAATCCGGAATAAACTCGTGGAGGCCGAGCCGATCTATTTGAAAACAAGGGAACTGCGCGAACAGGTCTTTACCAAAAAACACGTTCAATATGCCGCCATCCTGAACAACCTCGGGACCCTCTATTTCGAGATGTCCAGATATGGCGAATCCGAAAAATATCTTTTGGAGGCAAAAGGGCTTTGGGAAAACGACCTCGAAATGGACACCGCAAAATATGCCGACGTGCTCGACAACCTCGGCGATGTTCGCTCAAAGTCCGGTCAATTTGACGCCGCCGAGCAGTCCTATTTAAAGGCAAAGGCGTTAAAATCGACTTTTTTTGGGGAAAACAGCACGGAGCATGCCCAAATCCTGAACGATTTGGCCAACCTGTTTTCCGATATTTTGCGGTACGAAGCGGCCGAGCGGTATTATTTGCAGGCCAAAAAAATCCAGGCCGAGCTTTTGGGAAAGGAGGACAGCGACTACGCTTGGAGCACCGCCAACCTCGGCTGGCTGTACCGCGAACTGGGCCGGTTCGAGGATGCCGAGCGCGAAATGCTCGAAGCAAAGGCCATTTGGGAAAAAACCGCCGGCAAGGACAGCCCCGAATATGCCACTTGCCTCGACAACCTCGCCGCACTTTATGAAAAACTCGGCCTGCTCGAAACTGCCGAGCCATTTTACAAAAACGCGCTCGACATCCGCGAAAAAACGGACAGCGCGTCCACCAATTACGGGTTCAGTTTGAGCAACCTCGGCACGCTGAAAATGGCGATGGGCGACTTCAAGTCCGCCCAGCCGCTCATGCAGAAAACCGTGGGCAGTTTCGAAAAATCCATTGGGAAAAACCACGCACAATATGCCTGGGCGCTGAACAACCTCGGCATTTTGTACGATAAAAGGGGAAAATACGTCGACGCAGATTCGTTGCTGACCGCCGCAAAAGCCATCCGCGAAAAGATTTTAGGAAAGGAACACCCCGATTATGCCAATAATTTGGAGGACCTCGCGATCCTTTACCAAAAGATGAAACGGCCCGAACTTGCCCTGAAAATGCACCTCGAGGCCCGCTCGATTTACGAAAAAACCCTCGGCAAGGAGCATCCGCGATATGAGGAGTGCATCCGAAATTTGGCAATTTTATATCAAAAACAAAACAATCCTGCGCTCGCCGCGCCCCTTTTGGTCGAATCGAACACGCTGCGCCAAACGTTTTTAACAAAATCCACCCGCCATCTTTCCGAGCGTGAACAGGCCAAATATGCCGCCTCGTTTTCCGATGAAATTGATGGGCTTTGCTCGTTTGCCCGAAAAAACCCGGCGGCCTCCCCTGCCCTGCCCGAAACCCTTTTTGACAATGCCGTTTTTTACAAGGGCTTTTTGCTGACCGCTGCCAGCCGCGTCCGACGGTTGGCGGAAAAAGATTCGGTTTCCTCAAAAAAACAGGAGCTCCTGACCGCCTGCAACCGCCGCCTCGCGACCGAACTGGCCAAGCCCGTCTCCGAAAGAAAGGGCATCGCCGACCTCGAAACAACCGCCAACGGCCTCGAAAAAGACCTCACCAAATCCGTCGCCGGATATGCAGAGGCCATCAAACAGGTCTCGTGGCGCGACGAACTTGCGAAGCTCCAGCCTGGCGAGGCCGTTGTCGAGTTTGTCCACTTTCGATACCGGGGGCCGGAGCCGATGGACAGCGTTTTTTATGGTGCGCTTGTTTTGAAAAATGGGGAGGCCGCGCCAAAATTCATCCAACTTTTTGAGGAAAGGTCGCTCGATTCGCTCTTCGGCGGCCATGCAACGCGGGCGGGGGATTATGCGAACAGCCTTTATTCGTTCCCAAAAAGGGGCGCAAAACCCGTCGGCAAGCCGCAAAAAACGATCTACGAAATGCTCTGGAAACCGCTTGAAGCCAGCCTTGCCGGGGCAAAAACGGTTTATTTTTCGCCTTCGGGGCTTTTGCACCGGCTCAATTTGGGGGCCATCCCGGTCAGTTTGATGGAGACGCTTTCGGACAAGATCAAGCTGGTGCAGCTCGGCAGTTCCCGCCAAATTGTCGTCCCGGCAGCCGAAGATTTCATCAACCG
>JANOQP010000893.1:0-7284 GCA_031414895.1 Saprospirales bacterium | reverse complement strand
CGCACCCGTTTTGATGTAGCCAGCGTCGATACTATTGTCGATTTGACCAGAAGCGAGCACATAATTTGCCGTCAATCCAGTCGCAGTAGCGATATCGGAATCAAAGTTATCATCCGCGCCAATATTTTGATAAGCAACCGCATAGTTCGCCGGGGTCGTGAAAGTGAGCGCGTAATTTCCCGGGGGCAAATTGTTGAACGCATAAATTCCCGAAGCATTCGTGGTCGTCGACGCAGTAATGACCGAACCGTCGGGGGCTGTCCCGTTCAGAGCGACGGCCACATTTGGGATGCCCGGTTCGCCAGCGTCCTGAACGCCGTCGCCATCGAGGTCGTTCCACGCGAAATTGCCGAGCGCGGCATCGCAATTGTCCACCGAGGAAGCCGTGCCCGCGAGGTCGAGCGCACCGCAAACATCGGTCGGTTCATTGCCGTTTATCCTTTCAAAAAGCGCGGAAAGCGGCGTCGTGCCAAAGGTGATGAAACCCAAGTCGAGATAGTTGGGGCTGCCCACGGTCGCGTCATAAACGAGCGTGTGGATATGATAAATCCCGGCGGTCGTTGCTGTGAAATCAGGCGTGTTCGAGGTGTCCATAATGACCGTGCCGGGGTCTTTGGTAAGGATGTATTTAACCGAAAAACCAGCTGGAACGGTCGGCGCGATTGTGTGCGTTGCCGACAAATTGCCGTTGCCCGATGGCCCAAGGCAGACAAATGGATCGACAATCGCGAGCGTCCCTGCATTCATCGTGAGGGCGACGGTCACGGTTTGCGAACAGGTGGAAAAATTCCCACAAGAATCGGTTGCCGTCCAGAGGCGGGTCAAGACGTAGTTACAGCCTTGTGCAGCCGATTCCGAAAAGGTGATCGTTGAAACCAAGGTGCAATTGTCCACAGCCTGCACCCCACCCGGCCCGATTGGCGGCGGCGGCGGGACCGGATAGCTCGAAACCGTGATATTGGCCGGGCAGCCCGACAAAACAGGCGCTTGGGTATCAAATTGCCGGATTTCTTGTGTCCAAACAATTCCGTTTCCGCAGCCATCGACCGCAGACCAAGTGCGGTTGTAAATACATGAATGGGGGCATTCGCATGAAATCCGCACCTCCACATAAGTTACCGGGACCGAACTGGCACAATCATCGACTGCCGTGATGGTCGGCGGAGGCGGCAGTGCGTCGCATTCGACGGTGATATTGGCCGGGTATTGGGACAAAACCGGCTCGTCGTCGTCGGTCACGCTGATGGTCTGCGATGCAGAACTTGTGTTCAGGCAAATGTCCGTCGCCGTCCATGTGCGCACGAGCCGGTATTCGTTCGGGCAAATGCCATTGATGCGGTTTTCGACGTAGGAAATGGTCGGCACGGGGGCGCAATTGTCGGTCGCCGTCGGGATCGCCGCGGCTGGAACGGAATCGCAATCGACCGTGGTATTGGCCGGAATGCCCGACAAAACGGGCAAATTTGAGTCGCGGACGGTAATCGTTTGGGTTTTTGTGTCCTTATTTAGGCAATCGTCGGTCGCCGTCCAGGTGCGGGTGATCACATAATTGTAAAACCCGCAGACGTTCGGGTCGGCAGATTTGGTGGAAGTTTCCACCAATGCGATGGCCACCGATGGGTCGCAATTGTCCGTGGCAGTCGGGCTCCCGGCGGCGGGCACAGCGGTGCACTCGACAGTCACGTTTGCCGGGACATTTGCCAAAACGGGCATTGTCATGTCCTGCATTTGCATGAAAACCGTGGCCGTGTCGCATTTCGCGGGGACGCAAGAATTGTCGCAAACAGCATATCGGAACTGGTCGTTCCCGCAATAATCGACCGTTGGCGTGAACGTGAACGCGCCAGTCGCCTGCACCACAACCGAGCCGTGGGCCGGGTTTTGGACCAAAACCGTCTCCACGGAAAGCGCATTTCCGTTCGGGTTGAAATCGTTGGTTTTTACATTGTCGGTCAATGTGCCGTTCGGGCAAATGGTGTAATTATCGTCCATCGCCGTTGGGAAATCGCAGGGTGCGCAGGCGTTTTCGACCATGATCATGCCGCCGATGGCCGCTGAACCGCCGTTTGCCTCGACCAAAACGGAGACCGAGGCCGTGTTTGCTGGGACATTCGTCAATGTGAAACCGACAAAAACGAGCGAATTGCCGAGCGTCGGCGTGCAGCCAGAGATGGTCAAGTTTTGCGTGACCGTGCCGGCCGTGACCGTGATTTTCGGCGAAGCCGGGCAAGAAATGTTCGAGAGCGGCACCCTGATTTTCATCGTGCTCGCGCCCGACGATGGGGCGATCGGCACTACAAAACTGCTCGACGGATTGGCCGGGGCCACGAAAAATTCGTCCACGACCTGGCCGCTTGTGCTGGAATTGCCCCCAATATCCGTCCTGAAAACATGGATCACAAACGAGACCGGTTTGCACCCGAGGGTGTTCGACAGGGTGACCTTGCCGATGTTCGCCCCCGAAAAAACCGTGCGGAAAACCTGCCCGCCCGCCGGGTCGGAGGCCAACGGGAGGCCACCGAGGACGGTTGCCGTCGCTCCGCCATCGGTCGAAAAATTGACCGATGCCGGGACGCATGTGCTGTTCGCGTTGCGGAAAATCGCCTCTGCGACGACCATAAAATCGTCAGCGGGCGATGGGATATTTTGGGCAAAACTGCCCGTCCATGTGTCCAAAAGCCCGGCGCCGTAGCTTTCGACCTTTGTCTCGCCGCCGCATGGCAGGTTCCACGAATCGACGATTTCGATGAAAACGCCGAGGTCGCGCGTTCGGTCGGTCGAGAGCGAGGTGAGGTTGAAGACCGATGTGACGATGCCGTCCGAGTCCGCTGTGTCGTCGCCGCCCGCATTGCTCGGGGAGGCGATGAAGCCGCCCGGCAGGTTTGCGAACGCGATGAAATAATTGGCCGTCGGCAGGTCCGAAAACAGGTAAAGGCCACCATCGCTGGTGACCGTGAAACCGATCAAAAGGTCGCCCGTGCCGGGCTCGGGGACACTGTCGCCGTCGTCTTCGTAAAGGTTGACCCGGATGCCATCGATGCCCGGTTCGCCCGCGTCCTGAATGCCATCTTTGTCGAGGTCGTTCCAGACGAAATCGCCGATGATGCCCGGCAGGTTCGGCGCGAGCTGGATGCCGATTTTGTTCGGCTCCGACGGGAGGAGCGTGGCGTTGTTGTCCACCCTTTTTGCAACGAAACTGAACGAATTATACGCAATCTCGCCAGTCGTCGGGGCATTGACAGGTGCGCGCATGGGCCACGTCAGCACGAGCGAATCGTTGGAATTGAAGACCGTCGTGCCAAAATCTACCTTCAGGCTGCGCACCGTCGTTATGTCCGAAGGTGGTGCGGCGGTCCATCCGGCAACGGTGCAGCCGGTCGGGTAAGGGGTTGGGTTTGAACCGGCCAGTTCGTCGCGGCAAGGGTTGCCCTCGGTCGAATAATAAACGGTCACGCCCGATGGGGCCGTCACCGGGCCGGCCAAATAAGGCCGCCATTGCGAGCCCCTCGCCTGCGGGTCGATCACGCCAACATCGCCGATGAACGGCAAAATATCGACCACCTGAACGCCCGTCATCGGGACTGAGGTGATGTTTTTCATGACCAATTTATAATCGGCAAGGCCACCTGGGACCGTACTGCCGACCGATGGGTAATAAACGAACGCCGCATCCGCCGAGCCTTTTACGCCTTTTTGGGAATTCAAAGCTGCCGTCGCATTGACGATAAATGGGATAAATCCGCGGCTGAACGTCTCGGTCGTGTTCCCATCTTGGTCAAAATCGAGCGCGTCGGGCTGGCGGTCGCTGCCCGAATAATAAGTGTACCCAATATCGTTGGCGCCGGTCAAAAAATAGCTGTTCTCGAACGTCCCGGAGATCTGGCCAATGGTTGCTGTGAGCAAAACATTGACCGTTTCATTGACCGCGATCGATTGGGAGAATGTGATCTTGACCATTGTCCGGCCCGTCCCGTTCCAGTTTGGGGTGATGGTCGGCGTGGCGAACGCTCCCCAACCGCCCGAATAGCTCAACGACCCCGCATTGAAGGTCAGCCCCGCTGGAAGGAGGTCATAAAAAACCGGGTTTTGGAGCGGTTGCGACGCGAGCCAATTGTTGTACAGATTGAAACCAAACTCAATATTGCCGCCCGGCAAAAAGGAGGGAACAAGGTTGGTGTAAAATTTCGTCGGGTTGAGGTAGGGCCCGGCCGCCAGTATCGTGGTCGCATGGCAGCTCGTCACGGTCGAATAGCCTACCGTGGACGAAGTGGCGGTCGCGCAATTGTTGAGCGTCGTGGCGGCTGTCCCGGTGGCCGGCCTAAAAAAGACCTTCATGGCATCCGTCCATCCGCCCCAAGTTTGGGTCCGAAAACCTTCCGGGATATTGCCCAATTCCCAGCGCACCCGCGTGATATGCTCGTTGGTCGCCAGCGTCGGGTAATATTCATGGTCCCAAAGATCGGGCACCGTAATGAGCGTGCCGACAGTATTGAGGGTTGTGTAATACCGTATCCGAATGGTAACGGGAGGGGTTTGGCCGCCGCCATAAAACCAGTTTGACGACGAAAAACCATAGCCCTGCGCCCCGGTCGGCAGGATGTCCTCGATGACGACATTGCCGAGGTTATTGGCCGATATGTTGTTGTAGGTGATATAATAGTACCCGTTTGAGCCTTCCGAAAGCTCGGTGCTGCCCGTTTTTGCCAGCTCTGCGGCAAAAAAAGTGGCCGCCTTCAATTGGTGCGAGATGGTCACCGGCAACGTTTGCGGGCCTTGGCCGAGCGGCGTGTAGGTGAATGTCCCGGTGTTCGTTACCCATTGGTTGGCCGAAAAAGTAGGGCTTGGATACCGAATGGTCACCTGTGCCGACCAGTCCGCGCCAGAAACGACAGTGCCGACGTTCCAGGTCACTTTGTGCGTACCTGCGTTGTAGGTGCCGCCGTTCGTCGCGCTGATGAACACGGCGCCGACGGGCAAATTATCCACAAAGGTGACGCTCGAAGTATTGAGCGAGCCATTGACGGCGACGCTGTTGTTCCAATATGGGTTGCTGAAAAACACGCGGTAGGTTGACCTCTCGTTGACCGCACCGCCGCCCGTGAACTCCTTCCACGCGCTTGGCGGGTAGCTTGCATCAGCGGTCGTGGTGACGGTGTTCGAGGTCACGGAGGTAGAATTTGTCGCCGACATGGTCGCCGAATTGGTCGCGATGGTGCCGTGCGGCGTGATGCCCGCAGGAAATTTGACGATGATTTTCAGTTCGCCCGTCGAGCCAGCTGGTAGTGGGTCGATGAAATTGAATGTGACTGTTTTCGTGCCGGGGCTATAGGTGAAACCCGTTGTGTGCTGTGACCCGATCGCGGTGACATATTCGACCGAGGCGGGCAGGAGGTCGGTGATCTTGACGCCCGTGAAATTCTGCGTCAGGCTCGCCGCGCGGTATTGGATGGTATAGGTAAAATGCTCCCCGGTAACTGCCGTTGCCGCGTCCACGGACTTTGTAATTTCAAGCCCCGCGATGGTTTCTGGGCTGTTTTCGGCCATGACCGAGCCATTTTTGAGCATAAAAATGGCCAAAAGTGCTAGCAACAGGGGCAAACGCGAAAAACCGGCGCCGAAGCTCAAAAGCTCCGTCCGGCCCTTCCAAATGCCCGAAAATGGGCGGGGACGCAAAAATTCCAAGACGAGGTTTGGTAGAATTTTCTCCATTACAATTTTAGTGTTGTTCTTCTTTTGAAGCCTTTTGCGGCGTGGCCAAAAAACCCAAAACATTGTTTTTACAAAAAACGAGCTCAAGGTTTCCAGCTTTTCGGACAGCCGAAATTGGCCACCAGAATCACGCGGGGAGCGATTGGAAATTGAAAAAATAGAGGGTAAAAACGCACCTGTGGGTGCAGGGATGGATTAAAGGAAAATCCGATTGTCGAAAAAATCAGTTATGTATTCAGTTCAAAATCAATGAATTTAAACAAAAACACACTATTCACGGAAGCCGCAATACCATAAATTCAAAAAGCAAGCCGAAACCAACTTGTTGGGGCATTGACCAAACATAAAAAAAGGGGACCTGAGCTTTGCGGCGGCCAGGACGGCCGTTCCGCGATTATGGGAGGGAGCGGGGGACACCACAAAAAAAGGCTATTTGCGCGATTTCCACAACTGGCCGTGGCGCAATTCCGGCGTTGGAAATTCAATGTCGTATTTTTTTCGTCAAAATCTTTTTCGCAAACCATTGACAACCAATGGCTTACACCTGTTTTATTCTATTTTTTAACGAAAAAGTCAAAATCGTGCTTGTCACATGAACTGCGTGAATTGCGCAGGGGCGCGTGAAAAACTTAAAACGCGGGTTTTTCGGGCCGGTCGTGACGCGGGAAAAATCGCCTTATTGAAAAAAAACGTCCATCCCCAGTTCATTGTCCACCAAGCCGAGGCTATGCTCGTTTGGCAATATTGAAAATGGTGCGATCAGGGTCAAAAAAACCTGTTTTTTGGTTTGGCTGTGGGCTTTGAACAAGGCCGTTTTTGTCCGCAGTTCCTTGGCCATGATTTTGGTCAGCACCAGTTCGCTTTTATAGAATTTCATTTCACAAAGGTTGATCGCATGGTCTTTTCGGTCGATCAAAAGGTCGATTTGCACACCCGGTTGGTGCGTGTCCCCTTTTTGGTAAAAGGAGGATGCCTCGGTATAGATCCCGGCGATGCCCAGCGCCGATTTGATTTGCGGGATATGCCGCAGCGCAAGGTTTTCAAAAGCATAGCCGCTCCAACTGACCCACGATTTGGTCTCGCTCAGGCTTTGCCAACTGGCCCTGCCCGCCGCCCGGTTTCCCTCGACGAACCGGAGGAAAAACAGCGAGTATTCGTCGGTCAAGCGAAAACGGAGGCCCTTCGATTTTTTCCCAAATGCATAAAAGGTCGAAACAAACCCAGAGGTCGCGAGGTCGTCGAGCGCATTGGTGGTGTTGCCACCGTTTGGCAGCCCTGCCTGTTCGATGATCTCGGTGCGGCTCAGCCCCATGTGCTTTTTTGCGAGTGCCCGGATAATCTTGATATGGACCTCCGGGTTGTCGAAAAGGGCCGGGTAGAGGTGCAAAAACTCATCGTTGAGCAGGCCGTTGGGCGAAAAACAGATTTGGTCGATGTTTTGAGCGGCCGTTTTGCCCCCTTCCACTTCCTTCAAATAATGTGGGATGCCACCGAGCGCCATATAGATCAGCATGACCTGATAGCGGTCGAGCCGTGCGCCACGATTGTGCAGATAGGCTTCGGTCTCCCCAAGCG
>JANOQP010000892.1:0-3902 GCA_031414895.1 Saprospirales bacterium | reverse complement strand
AAAAAGAATACGAAGCCGCCGACCCGATGCGCCAAACTTTTGAACAAAAGAAGCGCATCGCCGAAAAACAAATGGAACAGGCAAAGTCTTGGCGGCTGCCCAAATTCGAGGCGGGCTATCACTATCAGGGCATTTTGGGGCAGCGTTTCAACGGCATCCATGCGGGCGTTTCGCTGCCGATTTGGGAACAGAAATACCGAAAAGAGGCGCAACAGGCGCAAGTGCTTTTTGCCGATTTGCAATTGCAGAGCCACCTGAACGAGCATTTTTTTGAAATAAAGGAACTGTTTGACCGTCAGGCTGCGCTGCGAAAATCATTGGAAGATTACCGTTCCGCCATTTCATCCGTAAGCAACACGGCTTTGCTGGACAAGGCTTTGCGGCTGGGCGAAATTACGGTGATAGAGTATTTCTTGGAGACGAGTTTTTACCAAAATGCCGTGCTGCACTTCCTGAAAACGGAACAGGAATATCAGGTGGCGGTAGCGGAGTTGATGCGTTACAAATTGTGAATCAGAAAGGTCGGCAGGGTTTCGAGGCTGCCGACCTTTCCTTTTTGGTGAGCCAATCAGCCATAATTCCTGCAAGCCGCTCGACCATATTTGAGCGAAATCTTGCACCACGTTGCCAGAATCCTGTAACGCTTGCTTTTTCGAGTGAACCGACCTTTGTGGCATCAGTTTTCACGAAAAAGCATCCTTTTTTATGACACATACCTATCTGGTTTCGGGCATCACTTGCGAGGGCTGCGTTGCCAAAGTCAAAACCTTGCTCGAAAAAACACCGGGCGTGACCCTCGCCGCCGTTGGTCTCGACGGCAAAGTGGCCGTGACGATGAGCCGCCACATCCCGACCGCCGATTTGCAGGCTGCCCTGCGCGATTTCCCGAAATACCAACTTCCGCCGTTGTTGGCGTCCCCGCCAACAACTTTGCGCCGTTGTTGGCGTCCCCGCCAACAACTTTCCTGTTGAAAATCGCTCAATACGCGAAAACCATCGTCCGCGTCGCCAAAACCTGCCCGTCCGCGATGAGCGAATACAGGAACGCGCCCCGCGCCATGTGGCCATGTTCGTACAAAACCTCGTGCAGCCCTTCCCTGATTTCGACGGGTATTTTTTCCAAGATCTCGCCCGTGACCGGGTGGGTTATTTGGATAAATGACGACCGCGCAGACATCGGTTTTTTGATCAAAAAAGAAATATAGGTCGCCGCGTCGAACGGGTTCGGGCGGTTTTGATAAAGCTCGACCGGGCTTTCTTCCTCGGCAATCGGTTCGACGGTGCCACTGATAGGCGTGGCGTTTTTTTCCAATGTGAAAATACTTTCGACCCCGTCCGCATCCACCGAGGCGACAGAGACGAAACGATAAGTTCCGCTCAAATTCCCGGGCATTGTGAACTGCCCCGCCGTCGCGTCCATCGTGTAGACCGTGTCAAAAAGGTTGGTGATATTGCGCAGCATGACCCGGTATTTTCCATATCCGACCGGGTCGGTGAGGCTGACAAAAAGCTGGTCGCCGTTCTTTTCAGCGGTGAAACTGGTCGGCGTTTTCACCCCGATTGCGGCCATGGAAGCAGCAGTCGCATTGATCGCTGCATTTCGGGCGAGGTAGTTGAAATCAACAAAAAACGAGTCAATTTCCCCATTTTGGTCGGTATCAATGCCCAAAATGTCCTCGCTCGTGTGCTGTCTATCCGTGTAGCCGGCCCCATTTGAAGCATCGCCGTGCTCATTGGCGGCGGTAAAACGGATGGCCGAGAAACCTTTTTGCCGGAACGGGATATGGTCGCCGCCGCGCCCCGTGCGGTCTTCGGGCGACATGATCTTGACCGCCATTTTGACCGGCTGGAGGGGGAAAAGTTCCTCCTCAAATTCGAGTTTTGTGAAACGGGCCAATTGCTTGTTCGCCGAGGTTGTCAGGGTTCCGCCCTGCGAAAAAATGCGGACATTGAGGCTATCGATTGCGTTCACGGTCATGCATCCGGGCGGTGAGGCGGTCTTCCCACAGGCGATGCCGCCGACGACATCGTTGTTCCAAACCGCGCGGAGGGGCAGGCCTTTTTGCTTCATATATTCGGCAATCGCGTTCGCGCCAAGCAGGCCCTGCTCCTCGCCGATGACGACCGCAAAAACGATGGTGTTCTTGAACGAAAACTGCGACATCACCCGCGCCAACTCGATGACGAGAGCAGTCCCGCTCGCGTTGTCCTCGATGCCCTCGGCGGGGCAATTGATGTCGCACTCGGTCTCGCAACGGCTGTCGATATGCGCTTCCAACAAAATTATGCCGTGGTCGGCCGCGTCAGACCCGGGGAGGACGGCCAAAATATTCCGGTGCCGGCCCGCGCCGCAAATCGCCTGATCGAACTGAAAATAAGTGGGCAGCAACCGCCCGCCGCTCGCCGCGCCAAAACCGGCAAATTTTTGGTGCACCCAACGCCGCGCCGCACCGATTCCGGTCAGGTTGGAAACGGTGTCCGCGCCTGTGTTCCGGTTTTTAAAAGTGGCGAGCTTGATGATGTAATTTTTCAGCGAATCGGGCGAAATGCCGGATTGAATGGCCGAAATGATCTCGCCCGGTCCCGAAACCACCACCGCTGGCGCAAAATCGGCAGGATCAAAATTGCCGAGCAAAACTTTTTCGGCGGTCGGGTTGGTGACGAAGAGGTTGGTTTGGGCAGTGGCTTTTTCAAAAAAAAGAAAAAGGGAAATGGCGAGCGCGAAAGGGAGATTTTTCATTGAAAAAAAATTTTGAACGGCTGAAATTACCGCAGCATCCATCAATTTTCAGAAAAAAAGCGAAGCCCCAAAATTTCAAATTTCCAGCAATTCAAAAACCGCCTCGATTTCCTCAAACGACCGCAGCCCCGTTTTTTCCTCATCGCCCCCAGTAAAGATCAGCCCGGCGGGTTTTAGCACCGCCAAAATTTTCGGGACATCCTCGGGCTGTGCCGATGTTTTTATGAACATGGGGAATTGGGCGGCCAGTTCGCCCAAAAAATCGGTCGGGATTTGGTCGGCAACGACCAAAAAAGCTTCGACCATTTCTTTTTCGACGGCCAATTGGGCAGCCAATTTTGCCGGGTTTTTTTCCAAGATTTCCCGAAAAACACGGATTCCCGCCAGATCAAAAATTGATTTTGTGGAAAAATTTGCGCCGACGACTGCCCCATCAAGACCCAAAAAAGCGACCGTTTCGCGCACGGCCACGGGGCCGAAGTTTTGAAATTCGCCCAAAATCGCGGGGCCCTGCACCCATTCCTTGATGGCCTTCACGTTCATCGGGTCGATGAAACCGTCCATTTGTTCCTCGATCCGAAAGGCAAGAAAATCGACCTCGCGGGCCGCAAAATAGCGGGCATCGGTCAGCGTCGTGATGCGCATGGCGAGCGTTTTCATGTGAGCGAGGCGATGACGGAGATCTCGATATTGACGGATTTTGGCAGTTCGGAAACCTGTACAAGTTCGCGCGCAGGGGCCGTTTCGCTGTCGAAATATCGGGCATAAATGGCGTTGATCCGCCCGAAATTTCCGATGTCCTTCACAAAAACGGAGGCCTTCACGACTTGCCCAAAACTGCTCCCGGCCGCGGCCAAAATTGCCCCGATGTTTTCCAGGGCCTGCGTCGTTTCGGCCTCGATATTGTCGAGGATAAGTTCGCCCGATTTTGGGTCGATTGCAATTTGGCCGGAGACAAAAAGGATTCCGTTGATGGCCACGGATTGGTTGTACGGGCCAATCGGGGCGGGTGCATTTTCGGTATTTATTATTCGTTTCATGGAAAATTTATTCTCTTTCGGGTGATAAATGCACAAAAGCCAAAAACCAACCAAACTGTCGTTCCGTCGGAATCTGCCCAAATTTCAGCACGAATTATCGGGCAGGTTCCGACGGAATGACA
>JANOQP010000891.1:0-8939 GCA_031414895.1 Saprospirales bacterium | reverse complement strand
CTTTTTTCGTGTTTGGGCGATATAGGGAGGCGGCGGAAATCTCTTTTTTTGTTGGCGAAACCAAAAAAGCGGGGACAACGAGCTTGTTTTCTGGCCCTTGCTTTTGTTGTTCGTAATCGTGGATGGACTTTGATTTCAGGTAGTTACGCAGCGAGCCGGTTGCATCCAAAATCGATTTTTCAAGGCCCGTTTTTGTTGGCTCAATCAATACGACCTCAACAGCGTTTTCTGTCAAAACCTTGATTTTGCTTATTTCGGGGTCGGTAAGTTGCCTCATTGTTTTTCGTCAATATTTTTCAGGATTTCCAACGCCACGGCGCGGGCCATCAACGGCGGAATTGCATTGCCGACCAATGTGAACTGCGGCACCTCGTATTTTCTTTTGATGCCACCTGTTGACCGTTTTCCCTGAAAAACAAATGAGTCGTCGAAGGATTGCAGCCGAGCCATTTCGCGAACGGTCAAGGCACGGGGGTTGGCATAATGGATATAATCATCGGCAATTGTCATGATTGTTGGGCTTTGAGCTTCGGGTTTTAACACGTTGTAGCTCCGTTTTTCGGAATCAAGCCCGATTGCTTTCAGTTCCTTTTTTGCCAAATCATAATCGCCCGTTGTCAAAATAACATCCAGTCGCCTGACCACATCGCGGTTTTGCTTGCTGGTCTTATGATTTTGGAGCGGCGCAACAACATGTGCCAACGAATTGTCCAGATCCTCGCGGGTCCGGACATAAAACGGGTTTTTGGGGTTGCTGAAACGGCCGTTCAATCGCCCCTTTTTGGACCATTCGCCGTAGGTCATTCCCTTTTTATCGTCTGGCTTTCCATCAATTGAGCGTTTCTTTAAGAGCGCAGCCATTTTCGCAGAAGAGCCATTGAATTTCGACAGCAGATCTACTTCCACATAATTGAATTTTTCCTCATCGTTCCCGATAAAATCCAAATCTTGCAAAGCCTCAAAAACCGTTACCCGGTCTTTTTCGGCAACGGTTGCGGGCACATTTTCCAACAGTTTTTGATCCTTGCGGCAGCCGATGAACAGCACACGCTCCCTGTTTTGCGGAACGCCATAGTTGGCAGCAAGTGCGACAAAAGGTTGCTCGATCCTATAAAGCCGGATATGCGATAAAATCTCCCGGAACTCAGTTTCCTTGTTCGCTTTTTTGACGAATGCGGTCAGCCGCTGCATGCACTCATCAAAAGAATAGCCATAGATTTCAAGCCCAGAAATGATTTCCCTGATTTCCAATGACTGTTCCTTCGAGGGTTTGAGCGTTATAAATGCCTCGTTGATTCTTTCAATGATCGATTCCGGCTCGATTGCCGTCAGAAAATTATCAAAATCAGTCGCAAAAAAGTCATTGTCGAGGTCAGAAAAGGCTTTTTCATGGATGACCTTTTTGCGGATATAGGCCAGTTCGCTGCTCCTTTTCAATAAATTAAAACCGTGGCGAATTGTGGCGATATTTTCATCCGTTTTACTGGTCTTATAATCGACTATTTTAGGGATAAGCGTGCGAAACTTGCTTTCAATAACCTGGATATAGCTTTCCCGCAATCCCTCTATTTGTTTTTCTGTTGCGGTCTCAAATTGTAGCCTCAAATTGATGCACTCCAAAATAAACGGGGTATCCGATTCAACTTTTTTAAGCTGCGCAACAAACGCCAACAATTTATAGAACTCTTTTAGGTCAACAATAGACCTGATTTCCTGCAAGATCATTTCACGGATGCGGCCCTCTTCTTTTGTAAGGATGCCCTTTACGTTTTCCATCACAAAATACTTGGGCCGCAATTGCCGGATAACTTTTAGGTAGTGCGCGAACAAGTCGTCCTTTTTATCGAATTTCTTTCGCTTGCCTGCCAGGCTAAAACTTTGGCAGGGCGGCCCGCCGCAAACGACATCCACCTCTTTGCCTTTCAAGCGTTTCAACAGGTTTTCCAAAAAATCAGGCTCGGTGATGTCCTGCCGCAGAAACTCCGCATCCATCCCCAATTGATGGTTGTAGCGCGCCAAATGCGTCAGTTCGCAGTTCTCGTTGATGTCGCTGCCCAACAGGAAATCATAAAAAGCGTTGTCCGTTTCTGCCTGCAAAAAGCCCTCGCTAAAACCGCCCGCACCTGCAAAAAGGTCGATAAAAGTTATCCGGTTTTTACGGTCGTACCTGGCCGCATCGTCGCTTAAAATCCGAGTTGCCGAATTTTCTTTTCTGGAATTGACCAAGGCCAATATCATTTCCTTTACCTTTTTATCGGTAAAATGCGAGTGCGGGGCCGTCTCAAAATGCTTTTCGACCTCTATTTTGAGGAAATTGAGGAATTTGTTGATCGCCTTATATCCGTATTCGGAGTCCTTGACCGACTGTGTTTTGCTGTCCCAGTCCTTTTTTTGGATCTTTTCACCGGTCGCAACCTTGACCTGAACCTCTTTTTTTCGGAGAACAAGGTGGATGGGGAACATTTTGCTTTTATCGGCTTTATCTAAATAGAATTTGACATTAATCATGTTGCGGACATTTTGACGGATGCGGACAAATTTACGGACAATTTTAAAATCATCAAATTTTTCGTCAATTTTCTTGTTTAAAATTGAATTTGCACGAAGCGAGGGAGCCGTGCCGGGTTTTTAGTCAAATTTTAAAATAGCTTTGCACCAAAATTTTGGACAATATTTTAAAACAAAATGTCGATAATTTACTGTTGACGCGCCATTGTTTTAATCAGGTTGCCAAAAAAACATCGCAAGTTCTATCAAGAATTTAATGAAGCAAATCATATCCCCGATCGCCCGGGCCACCCTAAAAAAAGAGCTCACCCCCGACCGTTTCGTGCGGCGCACCAATTACGGCGACAACCAGATCTATATCATCAACCACCACAACGCGCCCAATGTGATGCTCGAGATCGGGCGGTTGCGCGAGCTTTCGTTCCGGGCGGCGGGCGGCGGCACGGGCGAGGAAGTGGATATCGACGAGAACGATACCTGCGAGGTGCCTTACGAGCAATTGCTCGTTTGGAATGCCGAAGACGAGGAGATCACGGGCGGTTATCGCTATATAAACTGCAAAAACGCCATGTTTTTGGACGGCGAGCTCAATCTTTCGACGGCCCACTTGTTCCATTTCAGCCCCGTTTTTATCGAAAAATACATCCCGAGGACCATCGAATTGGGCCGTTCATGGGTGCAGCCCGCCTATCAGCCGAGCGCGACCAACCGGCGCGGGATCTTCTCGCTCGACAACCTTTGGGACGGCCTCGGCGCACTGGTCCACCGCTATCCGGAGGTTGATTATTTCTTTGGGAAGGTCACGATGTACCCGCATTATCAGCGCGAGGCGCGCGATCTGTTGTTGGCCTTTATGAAGTATTACTTCCCCGATAAAGATCGGCTTGTTTGGCCTATCAATGAATTGAGGCACGATTATGATATTTCAGAGATGCAACAGCGTTTTCACAACCTTTCTTATAAAGAAGGCTATTTGGTGCTCAACCGCCGCGTCCGTGAACTGGGCGAAAACGTGCCGCCGCTCATCAATTCCTATATGAACCTTTCGGCCACGATGCGCACGTTCGGGACCGCCGTGAACGACCTTTTTGGCGATGTCGAGGAGACGGGGATCATGGTCACCATTGATGATATTTATCCGACGAAAAAAGATCGGCACTTGATCGTCCATTGATCATGTCCGAACGCTGGTTCTTTGATTTTGCAACAACGTTCCGCCGATCGTTTTGGATAATTTGAGCGGGATGGTGCTGCCGAGCTTGGGGTGATTTTTGAAATTGGACTTTCAGTTCATGTTGTAATTGATCCCCAGCCGCGTCTGCCGCGCCGGTTGCGGGTTGAAAAACAGGTCGTCGGGCGTTCCGGTTGCGTCGAGGCCCGAAAAGTTGCGGTTCAACACGTTGTTCATCGTGAAATAAATTTGGAAATTCTTGCTCAACTCGCGGCGAAAAACGAGGTCCACCGTCTGTCGGCCTTTGTCCAAATCTCGCGGCGACGATTGCCGCACCCACCTTTCTTTCCAAAAAAACTGGCCCGTCGGCGCGTCGGATTCATAATTGAAACGGAGCAAAATCGTGGTTTTGGGGAACAAAATACTGGTCTGGAAACGGAGGACATTTTCCGGCAGGCCCGCGATGCCGTTGAGCGTTTCCACCGATCCGGGCATCCGCGTTTTGCCTTTGCTGTGGGTAAGATAAAGGCGGTTCTCGAATTTGAAGTCCACCTCTTTTTTCGCGATTTTCAACGAAACCGGGACTGGCCGCACCCGGACGACCACCTGAAAACCCCGGATTTCGCGCCGCGCGCCTGCATCCGTCGCCCAGCCGTAGGTGCTTTCGGCGGAGACATCAGAACTCATCGGCGGCAATTTTGTGAAATATCCGTCCGCGGCGAACTGGCGCGTTTGGCGCAAAAAAAAGCTCAAATCAACGTCCAACAGGTTTTCCCAATTTGCCCGAAGGCCAAACTCGCCGGAGACCGTTTTTTGGCTGGGCAAAAAACCGAGGGTCGGGAATACTGGCCGCTCCAAATCAACGGCTTCCCTTGTCAGGAAATGCAGCGTGTTCGAGTTCTGCAAAATGGACGGCGATCGTACGACCCGCGCCAGCCCGCCCCGGATATGCGCCCATTTGAACGGTGAACAGCCGAAAAACAGTCTGTCGCTCGCATGGATCTCGTCCTCGATGACCAAGTTCCAGTTCCGCGCGGCCAACAATTGCCAGTTTTTGGCGCGATAGTGCGCCTGCACGATCGCGCTGATATTGCCCGAAGGCTGCACCTGGTTGAGCTGGTTGAGGCTGTTGAAACTGGATTTGTTCCTAAAATAGCCAATCCCTTGCCCCGGCTCGGTCGAAAAACGGGCAAGCGGTCGTATCACGTCTATTTCGGTCACCTGCCCGACCTCGATTTGGAGCTTCTTCCAAAACTGCCGGTTCCAGCGGATCTCCTGCCGAAAATCGGTCGAGGCCGCCATGATGTACCGTGTCTGAAAAAAATAACGCCCATAAAAATCAATCAGGTCCTGCTCTTTTTCCCCTGGGGACAATTGCCCGTTTGGGTCGATATGTTTCAAAAAAGCAGTCGCCAGCATCGGCGATACCCATGCCTCCGTCGAGCGGTCATCGATCCGGTAAAAAACGCCCGAGAGCGTGTAATAAAACCCGCCCCGCGACCGGACGCGCCGTGCGCCGAGCGAAAAAGTCTCGATTTTCTCGCCGATAAAATTCTGCGAATTGGCCGAACTCGCCGCCATCGGGCCCAAACCGATCGAACTGTGGTCGCGCCGATATAGCCGGTTATAGGATAGTTGGAGGCCGCGCAACCGCATGTTTATCCCAAAATGGCGGCTTTCGTGCGGCATTTTTGCCAAATTGGCTATGCTGTCTTGGAGGATTTTGGACTCGAAATTCAGTGAAATGGCGTAAAAAAAACGGTCCTGTCCCTCCAAAAGATATCGGCTCGCGTCAAAAAGCTCCAGCTTTTCATTGGCATGAAAAAGCTCGCGGTCATCGACGACCGTGCTGCTCCCATAAATTGCGAAGCGGAAGATATTGCGGTCGCGCCCAATCTTCCCCCCAAAAAAAAGGTCGAGTGAGGTGTAGCCGTTGCGGCCAAAATTGAGGTCTGCCTGCGTAAAAAGGGGCCGTTCGGTCTCCTTCAAAATAATATTGACGATGCCGCCCGGCACATCGCGGCCATAAAAACCGCCGCCGGGGCCGTACAAAACCTCGATCCGCTCGGCCTGCCGGATGGGCAGTTGTGCCCCGATCGGCATCCCTATCGCGCCGCTGGGCCGGATCGGGATGTCGTTTATCAAGACCTCCACATGGCTGTTGCCGTGTGCGCCCTCCATCAAAAAAGTCTCGCCTTCCAGCGCGTTGCCCGGTTGGCTCACGCGGATGCCCGGCACGTTGCGCAGCACATCGGTCAGTGTGACCCAGCCGTTTTGGAGGATCTCCGCGCTGGTCACGACGAAAACCGTGTTCATCACGTCGCCGATCTCTTGTTCCGACCGGGTCGCGCAGCGGACGAGGGTGCGTTTTTCGGCCTCCTCATGGGTCAGGATATCGGCCTCGCCAAGCCGCTCCACGCGGAGGGGGATGGAGTCGGTTTGGGCGGTTGCGACGGCGCAAAGCATTGATAACCAAATGGTTAAAAGGTGTAAAATGGAAGAGGTGCTGCGCATGGGCCAGGTTTGTTCTCGATGAAAATACGTTGAGGCGAAGAAACACGCAACCCGGATTTTTTTTCTAAAAATAACTGCCCAATTCATCAAACGCTGCAAAAAATCAATTGCCCAAGATTGTTTTCAGCCGCGCCAAGTTCAATTGGTTTTCCTCCGAAAAAAACGCGTTTTCGAGATCGATCCGCTCGCGCTGCGACAGGTGCAGGCTCATCGATGCCTCCGATTCCTTGCGCACCGGGCGATAGGAAAAGAGCAGGCGGGCGACTTTCTTTTCGCCAAACAGGTCGGCCAAAAGGGCCATCATTTCGTCCTGCGCGAAGTCCTCCATGTCCGTCAATCGGCTCGTGACGGTCGCCGGATGGAGCAGCCCGTCGATCCATCCGCGCTTGTTGCTCGGCTCGATGCCGCCCACTTTTGGCCAGCAACGGATCTCGACGATGACCACGCCCGACGTGTTTTCCCTGATCCAATCCTGAAAAACATGGAGGAACCGGATGGCCGAGAGCGTGCCGTAATTGTCCCGGAACCCCGCGTCCATCGTCTCGATCTCGGGGATGGTCGGAAGGTGGGTGTTTGGCAAAATATAGGGGTAGGTCGCGTTCATTCGAAGGGCCGATGCGAAGCTCAAATCGTCGGCACCGTGCGCGGCAAAAAGGCGGCGAAAATCGACCGCACTCACCTCTAAATCGTTGGCATTCAACGAGTTGGATTGCGGTTGCATCATGTACGAAACGGGCTGCGGCGAGATCACGAGCTGCCGCGCATCGTTCAGGATAAAGGGCGTGACGAACACCATCGGCACCCGCGCCTCGGCCTCCGGGAGGCGATAATCGGACAGTTTTTTGCGCAAAAACCCGTCCGTGTTCTTCCAAAGCTGCCGCTCGAACATATAGCCACGGTCGCGCCGATATTGGTGTTTTCCCCATGAAAACTCGCGGACGGGAAAAAACAAATCGTTCGAGACGATTGCGAAACTGACCGGGTTGAGCAGGTCGCGGCTTATCTTTTCGAGAAAAACGGGATCGTGCGGGTCGATCTTTTCGCCCATTTGCTGCCGCAACACCAGCTCTCGGAACCAGGTCGCGCCGAGCATCCCGCCCGATGCGCCGGTCATCAAAACGGTATTTTTCATCAACTGCCCATCGGTTGCCGCGTCTGTTTTTTGGAGGCACTGCATGGCCCAAACGGCTGCCCGCATCCCGCCGCCGGAGGTGCAGAGAAAGACCATTTTGGGTTTATCCAGTTTCGCGTTTTGGGTTTCGAGTTTCGAGTTGGGCACCGCTCCCGGTCTGCCGTCCACCGTCCGCCGTCCGCCGTTTTTCCATTTCTCCAAAATGCCCTCCGTCACCAATTTATCCGCCGCGATCGTGTCGGGGCTTGCCAAGTTTTGGAGGTTCGCATAATCGTATTTTGCCCGCTCAACTGTTTGATAATCAAGGCCATACGCCTGGTTCCAATGCGCCAACCAGCCGTGCCCAGTGATCCAATTGACACAAAAAAGGAGGGCCAAAAAAGCGAGCGTCCCCCAGTTTTCAAACCAAAAACGGATGGCCCCGAACAGCGCGATCACCATGCTGCCGAGGATCAAAATGCTGGCCCCTGTCGGGATCTGGCAGCGCGGGTTGTCCATAAAAAGGCCGAGCGTCATCAACAAGAGCATCGCCGAGAGCTGCACGACAACCGCGTTGAAATGGTTTTGGCTGAACACCGCCGACAGCACGTTGCGGTCATAATGCTCGACCGAGCGAACGATGCGCGGGCGCAATTTTTCGTTCAAATAAGTGTCGCAGCGCCATGCGTAGCGGCCCGTCCGGATGTCGTGGATGCCGGGGATCCGGAGGCTCGTGCGCGGGAAATTTTGGGTAAAAAAGACCGATTTTTGGGTCTTCAAAAAATCGCCGATGTCCTTGTTCGCAAACTGAAAATAGGCCGCCAATATGCCCACAAAGACCGCGAAGCCACCTATGAAACCGCCGATGTTCTTCAAGATCTCGGCCACCGGCCAAAGCTCCTCCCAGTATTGGAAACGCACCGAGGCAACAAGCCAAACGATGAGAAAAGCAATGGGTATCAACGAGTTGTTGATGCAAAATTTGGTAAAGGGTGCGCTCAAGGTCGCCAAAAAAGGGAAGCGCGACGAGCAGAGCAGGTAGGCCGTCAGGTTCCAGACCATGAACAGCGCACCGAACGCCGCACCGAGCAAAAAGTAGCTCGCCCAATCGACCCGGCCCATGTATTCGGGCGTGAGCATCAGGTAGTTCACGCCGAAAAACTTGCCAATCATGCCCGTCATCAGCATCGCCAAAAAGAGCCAGACCGCAATCAAGACCAAGTGGTTGCGGACGTGCAAAAGCAGCAATCGATAGGGGAAGGAGTAGTAAATCGGGCGAATTTGTGGGATTTTCATCGGCGATGGACGGAAAATTGGTTGGTACTTTTGCCAAAATATTTGCCAAAGTTATGACCGCAACCGACCAAATGCACCGTCAAATCGAGCTAAAAAACCACCCTCCGCAGCGCATCATTTCACTCGTTCCGTCGCAAACAGAACTTTTGCACGACCTCGGCCTCGGCGATCGAGTCGTTGGCATCACCAAATTTTGCACCCGCCCGGCCGATTGGTTTCGTGAAAAAACGCGCATCGGCGGCACGAAAACCGTGGACATCGATAAAATCGCGGCCCTCGCGCCCGACCTGATTTTGGGAAACAAAGAGTAAAACGACCGCGACCAGGTCGAGCAGCTCG
>JANOQP010000890.1:0-2145 GCA_031414895.1 Saprospirales bacterium | reverse complement strand
ACAATGACCCGCTTTTGCAGTGGTACGCACCCATCACGGTGGACGACTGGTTCGCTCTCGGCTATGAACAGACCGCTCCGATGCAACCGACCGGCCCGTGCGTCGATGTCAGCCCGCAGGCGGCTTTCCCGATTGTTTATTTGAACGAAGTGAAGGTCGATAATATCGAGATCGGCCTCGGCGTGGGCGGCTGCATCGGGCGGTTCAGGCCGAAGGGCGGCTATTCGGAATACGTCGAACTGACCACGACCGGCTCTTCTCCTTATATATTGAGCTTCGCCGGCCCCGGCCCGGTCGTCCCGGCCACAAAACCGTCGGACATCAAGCACGGCGGCAACAACCCGGTGTTGATGTTTTCGGTCGCCGGCGTTTATACGGTCACGGTGGAGGACGCAAAAAGTTGCGGCAAATCCTTCACGATGGACATGAGCGGCTGCGTCGCGGCGGACAACGTCGAGCTGGTCACGCCGAACACGAACGTGCAGTCCGGCCAAACCGTCTGCGTGCCGATCGAGGTCAACAATTTTACGGACATCGCCTCGCTGCAAGGGACGATTAACTGGTGCCCCTCGAATTTTCAGTTCGTCTCCATTTCGGCGGGCGCATTGCCGAATGCCGACGTTTTTTACAACCAAAACGAGATCGCAAACGGCCAACTTGGTTTTGCATGGTTCGACCAAACGGGCGTTCCGTCCACGTTTGCGGACGGCACGGCCATTTTTGAGGTATGCTTGTTGGCGACCGGCCCGATTGGCCAATGCTGCCCGATGACCTTTTCCAACAACCTGACGACCATCGGTGCGGGCGACGACCTGTTCGCACAGATCGCGGTGAACCTCGACGAGGGGAATATCTGCATCGGCCAGCCCGACCTCGATGCGGACGTGACGGTACTTTCCAATTGCACGAGCGCGGGGTCGTTCCAGGTGGTCGTCAATTCGGGCGCGCCCAATTATCAGATGACCTACGAAAACACGACGCTCACCTCCGGGCCCGTGAACGTGAATTTTTCGGTCAGCTACACGGTCAGCAATTTGCCGGACGGCGTTTATTCGATCCATGTCGAGGATGCGCTCGGCGCGGATTTTGACACGACGATCACCATTTTTTCGCTTTCCGTTGCGATGAACTTCACCCCCGTTTCCTGTTTTGGCGACAAGGACGGCATCGCGGAAGTCGTCGTAACGGCCAATGCCGGTTCGGTTTTCAACTACCAATGGAGCATCGCCGCACCCAACGTGCCGATGCTGATCGCGCTCCCCGTCGGCCCCTATTCCTGCACCGTGACCAATCCGGCGAGCGGCTGCTCGGCCATCGCGTCTGGCGTTTTGGGCGGGCCCAATCAAATAGTTCGGACGATGTTCAGTTCGACCGATGCAAGCTGTTCGGGCATCGCGAACGGGGCGGTATCGTTCAATATTTTGGGCGGAACGCCGGGCTATACCCTCAATTTTGACAACGGCCTCGGCAGTTCCACGACCGTTCCTTACAACAACCCGGCGATCCTTCCGGGCAATTATCACATGACGGTCACGGATTCGAAGGGCTGCATGAAGTTCGATTCTTTCGAGATTTTTGCCCAAAAAGAATACGAACTGCTCCAATCGATCACCAATGTCCAATGTTTTGGGCAAAACACGGGCGAGGCAACGGTCGTATTGGCGACCAACAACGGCAACCCGGTCGCGCCGATCACCTTCACCTGGTCGGCTGGAACGGTCACCACAGTGAACAACACCTCGACGGCTTCGGGCCTCAACGCGGGCGTTTTCACCGTGACGGTGACCGACGCGACGGGCTGCGGCGTAATCTTGACCGATTTGGTCAAATCGCCCGCCCAACTGATCACGACCGTCACGCCGAGCGACCCTTCCTGCGCCAACCTTTCGAGCGGATCGGTCAACGCGTTAAATACGACCGGCGGTGTTTTGCTATACAAGTTCCTTTGGGACAATGGCTCGACCGGCCCAGGCCGCAACAACCTGACCGCAGGCACCTATTGCGTCACGATCACCGATGCGAACAATTGCACGGCAACCGATTGCGCAACGCTCGTGAACCCAAAAATACCGATCATCAACAGCGTTGATTCCACCAGCCTTCTCTGCCGGAACTCCACAAACGGTGCCCTGACCGTCAATGCGA
>JANOQP010000889.1:0-7861 GCA_031414895.1 Saprospirales bacterium | reverse complement strand
CCCGGCTGCCGAAGATTTCATCAACCGGGAGGCGTGGCTTTTGGGCGATATCCAATATGAACTTGACAGCACGGCCTTCTCCCCGGCAGAACTTTTGGCGAGCCGGGGCGAAAACACGGGCAACCTCCAATTGAACCGTGGCGAGGGCGAAGAGCCCGCATCGGCTTGGCAAAACTTGGACTGGACGGCCCGCGAAGTTGCCTCCATCGAGGCGTTTTATGGATCCAACGGGACGGCCAAAACCGTTTTGACGGGCAAGGATGCGACCGAGGAATCGTTCAAAAAACTGGGCGAAAAAGCCGCTTCGCCCCGCAATTTGCACCTCGCGACGCACGGCTATTTTTTCCCCGACCCCTTCACAAAATTCCTGAAAGCGGAAAAACAGGTCTTCCGTTTTTCTCAAAACCCGATGATGCGGTCCGGGCTGATATTGGCGGGCGGCAATTTCGCATGGGTCAATGGCCGCGCGCCCCGCCCCGGCATCGAGGACGGCGTTTTGACGGCCTACGAGATTTGCCAAATGGACCTCTCGAACACCGAACTGGTCGTGCTTTCTGCCTGCGAAACGGGGCTCGGCGACATCCGTGGCAAGGAGGGCGTGTACGGATTGCAACGCGCCTTCAAGATCGCGGGCGCAAAAAACCTCGTGATGAGCCTTTGGCAGGTGCCCGACCAAGAGACCTCGGTCTTCATGATCGCCTTTTACAAAAACATGGTGGCCGGGAAAATGCCCATCCCGGATGCGTTCCGAACGGCGCAAAAGGAGATGCGCGACCGGTTTATCAACCCTTATCAATGGGCGGGGTTTGTGCTGGTCGAATGAGGCAAAGGCCGTTTTTGCCGCAGTTGAACTACATTTTGATAGACCTTTCAAAAATACCCGACTGGCAATTGACCAGCCTGCGCCCTACCCCGCTGGTGAACGCGCTTGTTGTGATGAAGCATTGTTACGAGCCGGAATACCTGAAAAACAACCCGGACATCGTATTTATCCACGGCGCAGAGATCAATACGAGCGATCGGGGCAAAATTTTTCTCAAAACACTTTTTGAATATTTCTCGAAAAGGACGCAACTTAGCGGCCAAGAAAAGCATTTGTTCCTCGAACATAAAATAGATCCGATCATGCGACCTAATTTTAAATCAACTTGGGATTTTATCCACGAAGAAGGCCGGGAAGAAGGCCGGGAAGAGGGCGAAATCAAAGTCCTTACCCGAACAATCCGTGGGCTTATTTCACGAACACATGATATTTCTGACGACGAAATTTCAATCATCACCGGGGCCGCTATAAAAACCATCCATAAAATCAGGCTCGAAATCGAGGCTGAAAAAATTTAGGCCCATAGCTTTTCAAGAATAAAAAAAGCCTCGAACTGTCCCGTTCGAGGCTTTCTTTTTTTATGGCCTGTTGCAAAACCTACCCCTCAAAATGCAGCGAAATCGTCAAGGCCCGGGACAAGACCTTCTCGATCACATTCGACTGGTCAAGTTTTTTGTTGAATATCAGCACATTGTTGAGGCCCTGACTGATTTTTATTTCGGGCGAAAAAATGAAATATGGGAAGAAAAACTGGACCCCCGCGCCGTATTCCATAGCAAAATCGGTCGGTGCGATCTTCACGAGACCCGATGCCTGCCGAGTCCGAGAATCAGAGGCGACGTCAAAGGAATATTTCACGCCGCCGATGATGAAGAGCCGAAAATCGTGGTAAGGCGCCGATTTATAGCGCGCATGAAAAGGCAGTTCCACAAAAACGGATTCGACGCGCCGGTTGATGATGCGCGACGTGCCGGGCAGCGAATATTTCAAATTATGCTCTGCGAACGAAAGTGTCGGCAAAAAGCGGAGGTCGAAATATTCACCAATCTTCAAATTGGAGACGATGCCGAGGTTGAAACCGGGCCCCGTGACCGATTCGACCCGCGAAAACGAATCGCTCCGAATGAAATCCTTTGAATGGAAAACACGGTAATCCGCCCGGTTGAGGCCGAGCGTGATGCCGAAATAATAGGGCTTCTGGTTAAAGTCGAGGTAATTGTAATTGCCCTTCGTGGTCTGCCCAAAGACGGTGTTCGCGGCCAAAAGCAGGGCGAAAAGGGTTATTTTCTGGCTAAATAGACGCTGCATATGCCCAAGGTCAATCGTTTGTGGGTCGGCGATTGAAAGCCGGTTTTGGTGAGTATTTTGCAAAATTCGTCGCCCTGCGGGAAGGCTTGGACGCTCTCGAAAAGGTAGGTGTACGCACGCGGGTCCCGCGAGGTTGCACGCCCGACGAGCGGCAGGACGTAACGAAAGTACGCCCCGTAGAGTTGTTTGACCGGAAAACTTTGTGGCTGCGAGAACTCCAAGATGACCATCTGCCCGCCCGGACGGAGGACGCGGCGCATTTCAGATAGCCCTTTTTCGAGGTTTTCAAAATTGCGGACACCGAAAGCGACGGTCACCGCATCGAACGAGTTTTCGGCGAATCGGAGGTTTTCGCTGTCGCCCGTTTCGAGCGAGATTTGACCGCCCCATCCCGCTTTTTTTATTTTTTGCCGGCCAATTTCGAGCATCTCGTTTGCAATGTCGATGCCCGTGATTTTTTCCGGTTTTATCTGCCGAAAAGTTTCGAGCGCCAAATCGGCGGTGCCGGTCGCCACGTCAAGTATTAGGCGCGGGCCGTCTTTTTTCAAATAGGAAATGGCCTTTTTTCGCCACCAAATATCAATGCCGCCGGAAAGCAGTCTGTTCAAAAAATCATATCGCGGCGCGATGCGGTCGAACATCTGCTCGACCTGCGCTTTTTTCCCGGCATCGGGGCTGTAAGGTTTTACCAATTCTGCGGACATCGTTCCAGTTTTTGTTCTTTGGAACAACAAAGGTCGAAAAAGTTTCATAAAAACACAGGATTGGCAAAGAAGTCCACACACAGCCCAAATTTCCTCACAACCTTTTCCTCAACCAGACCAACACAAAAATAAACACACTGAACCCGATAAAGAACGGAGCAATCAATTCCGCAAGGTTCAGTCCCAACATGACCGCCATAATCAACAATTGAAAGCCCAGCCCATAAATGGACAAAAAAGTCATGAACCAATTGGGGAAGGCACCGGCTTTGTGCGCGCCTTTGTCCACCAAATAAATTACGCTATCAAACGCTCCATAAAAAAGCGAATAGAGCCTAAACAGGAAATTCACCCATTTTTGGCTTTCGCCAGGGAATGCTGCCGGCACCTTGTTTTCAAAGATTTTACTGGTCGAATCACTGTTCGCTGTATTGTTCCTCAATATGACGTAATAGTAATTGTATAGCGTCCCCTGTAATTGTAGACAAATAAAAGCAATGAAAATTACCAGCGGGCTGTTGCCGGAAACGTGGCCTATGGACATCAGAAACAGGAAGTTCAAAACAATGTCAAATACACTGTCCAGATAGCGGCCCACATAAGAAGGCTTGTTTTTTATCCTTGAAAGTTCGCCGTCCGCTGCATCAATGATTGATTTTAGGATCAAGAAAAAACCGGCGCAGGCAAATTGCCCGTTTTCAATAAAATAAACAGCGGCCAGACCACAAACGCCAAAAAGCAAGGTAACGTGGACAGACGTAAATGGGGTGTTTTTCAACCGTTTGGCCAACATCCGCCCTATCGGCCTGCCATAATCCGATAGGTCAATAAAACGGGCGTTCGCAGGGAGTTTTGACATGGTTTGTGCTATTTTAGAATTGAATTTTATGGAGCATGGCTGCTGCCCATTCGCCCAAAGGTCAAACACAACATCGGTTTTCCCAATAAAACCAGCGGCATTGCTCATTTCTTATCCATAAAAAACCAAATCCTGTCCATCTTCGCACCCTGAATTTTCAAATAAAGAACACCAATCAATGCG
The DNA here is from genome assembly GCA_031414895.1 of Saprospirales bacterium. GTDB lineage: Bacteria > Bacteroidota > Bacteroidia > Chitinophagales > Saprospiraceae > JANOQP01. The sequence goes on along the minus strand of JANOQP010000889.1, from coordinate 3,984 downwards.
CCATTTCGCCATAATCATCCTTGCGGCAACCGCCCTTTTTTCCTGCAAGTCAGACCCAAAAAACAGGGCCTCCGAAACCGCCGCGACCGCCCCGGCCGATGCCGTTTTTAAGCTCGTGCCGTCGGCCAGATCCAATGTTCATTTCATCAACAACATCAAAGAGGATTATAAGGACAATATCATCAAGAACCCCTATCTCTATAATGGTGGCGGTGTTGCAGTTATTGACGTTAATAATGACGGATTGCCAGACCTTTATTTTACAAGCACACAACACTCCAATAAACTCTATTTAAACAAGGGCAATTTTCAGTTTGAGGATATCACAGAAGCATCAGGGACTTCATTGGCAATTGGTATTAAGACCGGTGTTACTGTTGTTGATATAAACAATGACGGTTATCAGGACCTGTACGTTTCGAGAACGGGAATGGCACCTGCAGAAGAGCGGCGCAACGTGCTTTTTATCAATCAAAAGAACAATACATTTAAAGATGCAGCCGCTTTTTGGGGCCTGAACGACCCTTCTGCCTCCAATCACGCCAATTTCTTTGATTACGACGGCGACGGCGACCTTGATTGTTATATCCTTAATCACCCTGTTGATTTTCAGAACGTAAATTCAGCTGACGTAAAGGAAATCAATGGCCAATATGTGCGAAACCTCAACCCGATAACCCCTTTTGACACCGACCGTTTGATGAAAAATGTTGGTGAAAAATATGAAGAGGTCACACAAATTGCTGGTATCACCAATTACGGTTATGGTCTCTCTGTAAGTGTTAGTGATTTAAATGGCGATAATAAGCCCGATATCTATGTCGCCAATGATTATATAGTCCCTGATTTCGCTTATATAAACAACGGCAACGGCACATTTACTGACCGAAATTCCTCTATGTTTCGGCATAATTCACAACACACGATGGGGACGGATATTGCCGATTTTAACAATGACGGCTTGGTGGATCTTATTGCCCTTGATATGCTCGCGCCAGAAAACCACCGACAAAAATCATTGATGACGACGATGCAAATTGAGCGTTATAATTCATTGATAAAATATCATTACGGTCACCAAAATATGCGAAATACGCTCCAACTGAACAACGGCAACGGCTCGTTTAGCGAGATCGGCAACCTCGCAGGTGTGGCCGAGACCGATTGGAGCTGGTCGTGCCTGTTCATGGACGTGGACAACGACGGCTGGCGCGACCTTTCGGTGACAAACGGCTATCGGCGCGATGTTTCGAACCTCGATTACCTCACTTTTACCGTCGATTCGATGAACCGTTTGCACCATGGAATTACACCAAAGATGTTTCCTGACATCAATGATTTTTTGAAAAACATTCCCGCAAAACGACTCCAAAATTACCTTTTCAAAAACCGGGGCGCGACCCAACTTGGCTTTGAAAATGCCTCAACAAACTGGGGCCTCGTCGAAAAATCGTTCTCCAACGGCTCCGCATATGCCGACCTCGACCGCGATGGCGACATGGATTTTATCGTCAACAACATCTCCGACGAGGCATTTATATATCAAAATTTCTCGGCGGACAGGAAGCTCAACAACTGGCTTCAGATCAAGCTGGAAGGCAGCCCGATGAACACGCACGCCATCGGCGCAGTGGCACGGTTTTATGCGGGAGGGAAGATTTATTATGAAGAGCTCAACCCGGTGCGCGGCTTCTTTTCGTCGTCCGAAATGCTGCTCCATTTTGGCCTCGGGAAGCTTGACACAATCAATATGGTTGTCGTGAAATTTCCAGATGGACGAGTCGTGACGCAAGCAAAAGTCGCTGCAAATCAACGAATTACCCTCAAATGGGCAGACGCAAGGCCTGGGGAAATGGGGCCGCCAGCAGTTGGCAACAAACATTTCTTCACCGAAAAAACGGGCGGCAGCGGCCTCGTTTTCCAGCACAAAGAGGACGATTTTCAGGACTTCAACCGAGAACGTTTGATGCCCCATAAAATGAGTGCGCCGGGGCCTTCCATCGCGGTTGGCGATGCAAACGGCGACGGTCTCGAAGACGTTTTTATTGGCGGCGCGACGGGGCAGGCCGGGGCCGTTTTTTTGCAAAACAAGGCAAGCGGTTTTTCAAAAATAGCCGCCCCAGCGTTCGAGACCGACAAGGCAAACGAGGATACCGGCGCGACCTTTTTCGATGCCGACGGCGATGGCGACCAAGACCTCCTCGTTGCCAGCGGCGGCAACACAAATGCTGCAGGCTCAATGGTTTATGAGGCGCGGCTTTACCTAAATTCGGACGGCCGGGGCAGTTTTTCGCGCAGCCCGAACTTCCCGAAAATCGCCGAAAGCTGCACCGCCGTGAGCGTTTTTGATGTTGAAAAAGACGGGGATTTGGACGTGATTTTGGCGGGAGCGGTCGTGCCGGGACAATGGCCGTTGTCGCCGAAGTCTTATATTTTAAAGAATGAAAAAGGCGTTTTCACCGACGCGACGGCCAGTTTTGCGACCGATTTTTCAAAAATCGGGATGATAAAAGCACTCCAATGGGCCGACCTCGATAGCGACAAAACCGCGGAACTTGTCGCCATCGGCGATGCGACGAATGTGCAAATTTTCAAACTTGAAAACGGAAAATTGGTGAACGCGACCGCCCGTTTTGGCCTCGAAAAATCAGGCGGGTTTTGGCGATCCGTCACATCCGGCGACTTTGACGGCGACGGCGATATCGACCTTGTTTGTGGAAATTATGGCCTGAACACCCGACTCCGCGTCGCTGAAAATGCTCCGATTGAAATTTACGCAAAGGATTTTGACGGCAACGGTAGCATCGACCCGTTGATGTCGTTCTATCAAAACGGGGATTGTTTTCCGCTTTCGCTGCGCGATGTTTTGTTGAAACAGATTCCCGGTCTCAAGAAAAAATTTGTGCGCTATCAGCCTTACGCGGACGCGAAATTGACCGATGTTTTTGACAAAAAAATGCTCGAGACAGCGCAAAAATTGTCCGTGGATATTTTGGCCACGACTTTTTTTGAGAACAGAAACGGGAAGTTCGAACCTCGGGAACTGCCAACCGAAGCGCAGTTCAGCCCCATTTTCGGCTGGCTAAAAACCGACCTCGACGGCGATGGCGACCTCGACCTTGTCGGTGTGGGCAACGATTATGGCCTGCAAGTGGAGACCGGGCGAATCGATGCGGGCAACGGGATTGTTTTGTTGAACGATGGGAAGGCGCATTTTTCACCTAAAACGGGGCGCGAAACCGGTCTTTGGGCCACCCAACAGGCGCGGGACATCAAGACCGTGAAATTGGCCAACGGCAAATCGCTGGTTTTGGTGGCCAACTCGGACGGGGCATTGCAGGTTTTTGATCTGCTGAAATAAACATTCAACCGCAAAATTTTGGGACAACCAACTTTTTCAATTGTCACCGTGGTCTATAACGGAAATCAAGTGCTGCAAGGCACAATGGACTCCGTTTTCGCCCAAACCTATCCGTATATCGAGTATATCGTGATAGATGGCGCGTCCAAAGACGGCACTATTGACCTATTGGAGAAACAAACAGCATCGATTACGAAAAATGAACAGTCGATAAAGAAATTCTATTGGAAATCGGAAAAAGATGCCGGGCTTTACGATGCGATGAACAAAGGAATTGTTCAGGCGACGGGCGATTTTATCTGTTTTTTAAATGCGGGGGATCAGCTTTTTTCAGAGAACACGATAAAACAATTAGCCGCACAGATCGATGGCCAAACGGACATCATTTACGGCGAAACCATGCTCGTGGATGAAAACCGTATCGCAAAAGGCACGATGTCAGCGCTTTCCACCCGCAAATTGCCCGCCAATTTGACCGCCAAGTCCATGCGCTTCGGGATGGTCGTCGTCCACCAAAGTTTTTATGTAAAAAGGTCGATCGCGCCGCAGTTTGATATTTCATGGAAACATTGCGCGGACATTGATTGGGTCATAAACTGTTTAAAAAACAGTAAAAAAACAAC
>JANOQP010000888.1:0-7831 GCA_031414895.1 Saprospirales bacterium | reverse complement strand
CCTGATCGCGCTCGGGTTGATTGGTTTCCAGCTATGGAGCTACAATTCCGTCGAGCAACCGCCCATTTCGATGGGTGCTTTCGAGACCATCGCTGCCAACAAGGGCGTCGTCGAGAAGGTCACGGTCGTCAATAAGGAGTTCGCGGAGGTCTATTTGCGCGACACGATTGTGGAAAAATACCATGCGAAGGACGAGTTCGTGTTGAAATACATCCGCGCCTGCCAGATGGACGAAGAGGCCGTGCGCAAAGAAGGCAAGGTCACGATCAACCTCAAGGACCACCCGTATTTTGACAAGGCCCGCAAGGATGTCCGCTTCGGGAAACCGCTCCCGGCCTATATCGTCAACATCGGTGACGCTGCGGAATTTCAAAAAAAGCTTGACAAGATCAACGAAAAACTGCCCGAATACCGCGATATCGATGTCCGTTTCGACAACAACCGGACAACGTTGAGCACGATCATGTCGTTTTTGATCCCCATATTGATCTTCGGGGCGATCTGGATATTTATCCTTCGGCGAGTCGGTGGCGGCGCGGGCGGCGCAGGCGGCCAATTGTTCAATATCGGCAAATCAAAGGCCACGCTTTTTGACCAAAATTCGAAGGTGAACATCAATTTCGGCGATGTCGCCGGGCTTGACGAGGCCAAAGAAGAGGTCATGGAGATTGTCGATTTTTTGAAAAACCCGAAAAAATACACCGCGCTCGGCGGAAAGATACCCAAAGGCGTGCTGCTCGTGGGCCCTCCGGGAACGGGCAAAACACTCCTCGCGAAGGCCGTGGCGGGCGAGGCAGCGGTGCCGTTTTTCAGTATTTCAGGCTCCGATTTTGTGGAAATGTTCGTCGGTGTCGGTGCCTCGCGGGTTCGCGATTTGTTCCGGCAGGCCCGGGAAAAAGCTCCGTGCATCATCTTTATCGATGAGATCGATGCGATTGGCCGCGCTCGTGGACGTGGAAATATGCAGGGCGGCAACGACGAACGGGAGAACACATTGAACCAACTTTTGGTCGAAATGGACGGTTTTCCGACCGACAAGGGCGTTATCATGATGGCCGCGACCAACCGGCCCGATATTTTGGATGCCGCACTGCTCCGCGCCGGGCGTTTTGACCGTCAAATTGGCCTCGACCGTCCCGACCTGAAAAGCCGGGCGCAGATTTTTGATGTGCATTTGAAAAACATCAAGACTGGGCCGGATGTCAAATCGTTGCAATTGGCCGAAATGACCCCCGGTTTTGTTGGCGCCGACATCGCGAACGTGTGCAACGAGGCCGCACTTATCGCTGCCCGAAAAGGCAAAAAAGAGGTCGATATCGAGGATTTCAACTACGCCCTCGACAAAGTAATCGGCGGTCTCGAAAAGAAAAACAAGATCATTTCGCCGGAGGAAAAGAAGGTAATCGCCTTCCACGAGGCCGGCCACGCCGTCTGCGGATGGTATCTCGAACACGCGCACCCGTTGGTCAAAGTGACCATCGTTCCGCGCGGGATTGCCGCCCTTGGCTACGCGCAATATTTACCAAAAGAGGAATACATCAAGCGCGAGGAAAAAATGCTCGACGAAATCTGCATGACACTCGGCGGCCGTGCGGCAGAAAGCATCGTTTTCAACAAAATATCGACCGGAGCGCAAAGCGACCTCGACGTGATCACCCGCAGCGCACTGTCGATGGTGACTGTTTATGGCATGAGCGAAAAGGTCGGAAACGTTAGTTATTACGGCATTTCGCAGGAAAGCTACGACAAACCGTACTCGAACGCGACCGCCGAACTGATCGACCAAGAAGTGCGCCTGATCATAGACACACAATATCTCCGCGCAAAGGCCCTGCTGACCGACAAACGGAAAGAGCTCGAAGCCCTCGCGAATGCCCTTTTGGAAAAAGAAGTGCTGCACAAAACGGACATCGAACGGCTCATTGGCGCCCGCCCGTGGATCGATGCTGATGCCTATGTCCATGACCAACCCGGCGAACCAACGCCAGACGGCGAACAATTGCCGAGCGAACATTGACCAAATGAGGCGGTGACTTGAAGTCATCGCCTCATTTTAATTTGATTTCAAAATGAACAAACTCCTGTTTTTCGCCACGCTTTTCTTTTTCGCCTGCGGAAAGGAAAACGCACACAAATGCTGTTCGCAAAACCCGGTTTTTGAGCAATTCGGCAACGCCAAATTGTTCATACCGAACATTTTCACGCCGAACGCCGACGGCATCAACGACCTGTTCAAGCCCGACGGCACGAACATCAAAACGATGACCCTGACGATCAAAAAACCGGATGGCTCGACCGTTTTCCAGACCGCAAAACCGTTCACCGAGATTTGGGACGCGACCGCCGCCGCAACCGGAAAATACACTTTTACTTTTCTGGCGCAGGCCAACGACGGCGAAATCAAAAACGGCACCGGCGAAGTCTGCCTCGTGCGCGACGAGGCCATCAAAAACTGTGCGTCCTGCGCTTTTTCAACCCAATTCGATGGTGCGAGCTTCGACTCGAACATCCCGAGCGGCGAGTCGATCTGTGATTGATTTGAACAGCCCAATCTTTCAACGCTTCATGAACTTGCCCGAAACAACCCGGTCGTCCACTTTCAGCAACAAAAGATAGTTTCCAACGGCCAACCGCGAGAGGTTCAACTGCCCGGAATGTTCGCCAGCGGCCTGCGTTTGGAGAATCGAAGAAAGCACTGCCCTGCCTTCCACATCGACCACCTGAATTTGCACAACTGCCTGATTGTCAAGCCGATAGAGGACGTTCAAGAGGTCGTCCGCAGGGTTTGGGTAGGTGACAAATCGGAGGTCGGCGGTCGCTGGCCCCTCGGTTTTTATGATTGTCCCATCTACCACGAGCACATCGTCGATGCTCAAATAATAGTCGTCGTCCGAGTCGTGCAGCCATGCGATATAGATGGTCTTCCCGGCATACGCGGCGAGACTGACCGAGTGTGGTTCGAGGATGCCGTGCAGGAGCGTCGAGTCAGCGTAATAGTCAAAATAGGTCGTGTCCAACAGGCCGTTTGCATGGATATATCCCGGCGAAAACTCAAAACTGTCCACGACCGTTTCATTGCCGGTGCCGAGGATTGCGGTCATCGAGGCCGCGGTGAAAAGGGTGTCCACAAAGTCCTCCGGGTTGTTGCCCGTCGTGGAAACCAGCACTTGATAGCCGTCCAAATAGCGCGGCATTTGAATCGACGCGCTCTTCCAATGCAGCGTCGCATTGGCCGAGGAGATGACCATCGGCGGCGTGAAAAGCCAGTTGCGGTTGCCCGGGACACTATTGGCCAGCCACGAGCCGGACGCGGCCACAAAGTTGGTGCTCGCCGACGTGTCGGGCCAAAATTCATTGGAGCTGAACCACGCAAATTCTTCCTCCGCGCCATTGCTCGGAGCGATGCCATCTTGGTCAAGGTGGGTCCAAGTTGTGTCGTCGCCGACCGGGAAGGGCGTCCAATCGACGTAAATATCGACCGCTTGAAAATCCTGATGGAGGATGGTGTCGAGCTGCGCCTGCGCCGAAAGCCCGGCCACGAGGAAACCGAGGATGAGTAAGGTGTTTTTCATAAAAAATAGGACTTGATTGGTGGAAAATAAATAGCGGGCTGAATGTCCAATTTTTGGTTGAAAATTTTCCGATTTCTTTATTTATCCAACCCAATATTTTACCGGTCGACCGTACTAATTTTCAAAAGGCAGCTAAACAGTTACGATTTTTTTTGAAAACTCACCCGAAAATCCCCCCCTTCGCCGCCTTCAACGTGTTCATCATCAGCGCAGTCACCGTCATTTGGCCCACACCCCCCGGGACGGGCGTGATATAGCTGCAAATCGGCACGACGGCCTCAAAATCCACATCGCCTACGAGCCGAGAGCCGCTTTTTTTCGACAAATCCTCGATTCGGTTCATGCCCACATCAATGACGACCGCGCCCGGTTTGACCATATCGGCCTTGATGAAATGCGCGATGCCGATGGCCGCGACGAGGATATCGGCGCGCAAAGTCTCTTCTTTTAGGTTTTTCGTGCGGCTGTGCGCGAGCGTCACCGTGCAATCGCCGGGATAGCCTTTTCGCGACAGCAAAATGCTCATCGGCGTGCCCACGATGTTCGAGCGGCCCACGATGACGCACTGTTTCCCAGCGGTTTCTATATTATAACGGCGCAACATTTCGACGATGCCGAACGGCGTGGCTGGCAAATATGCGGGCATCCCGAGTGCCATTCGCCCGATATTGACCGGGTGGAAGCCGTCCACGTCCTTTTTTGGGTCGATGGCGAGGGTGATTTTTTCTTCGCGGATATGCTTCGGCAGCGGCAATTGGACGATGAAACCGTCCACATCGGGGTCGTTGTTCAGCCGGGCGATGATGGCCAAAAGCTCGGCCTCCGTGATGTCCGGGCCCCGCCGAATAAGGGTGCTTTTGAACCCGACCTGCTCGCAGGATCGAATCTTGTTGCCGACATAAGCCTCGCTCGCGGGGTCGCCGCCGACCAAAACAGCAGCGAGGTGTGGGATTTTTTGCCCCATTTTCACCATCAATTCTACTTCGGAGGCGAGTTCGGCCTTGATGTTTTGGGCCAATAAAGTGCCGTCAATCAGTTGCATCTTGTTCGGTTTGGTTTCTAAAAAAGGAGAAAATCGTCTTCCCATAGTTCCGCACATCAAAACAATGCGGGTTGTCCACAAAATCGTGGTGCGGGTTGTGTTCCAACACAAAAACCCCGTCGTCGGTAAGGAGATTTTTTTCAAAAACAACATCCGGGAGCGTGTCGATGGTCGGCAATTGATAGGGCGGCCCGGCAAAAATGTAGTCAAATTTCCCCTTCGTGGACTCCATAAACTTGAAAACATCCATCTGATAAATCCGCACGTTTTCGACGATGCCCAATTTTTCGACCGTCTGCCGGGTGAATTTTATGGCCGGGCCAAATTTGTCCACATACGTCACGTCAAGGCAGCCGCGCGAACAGAGTTCGTACGAATGCGAGCCAGTCCCGCCAAAAAGGTCGAGGCATTTGATGGACTCAAAATCGAAATAATTGTTCAGGATATTGAACAGGGCCTCTTTTGAAATATCCGTCGTCGGACGGGTTGGCCAGTTGTCGGCGGGCGGGTCGAAGCGTCGACCGCGAAATTTTCCTCCTATGATGCGCATGACGCAAAGGAAATGCGGATTGCTGAATGCGGACTGCGGATTGGGTGAAAAGTTGAATTATTATCCAAATTCTGGCCAATAAAAAAGTCCAACTCGTTGAAAATCAATGAGTTGGACTTTTTTCCAATTGGAATCGCTGGTGTCGCCCCAATCCGCATTCCGTAATCCGCAATCAATGCACGATGACTATCTTTTGAAAGACGGAATTGGAGCCGTTCGACAGTTGGATGGTGTAAATGCCGCCCGGGATGCCGCTCGTGTTGATGGCGCCCTTGAACGAGCCACCGTTGTTTTTCCAAAGATCGCGGCGGACAATCTGGCCGGAAGAACCGGAGACGGTCACCCAAAGGTCGAGGCTTTGAGTGAGGTTTGAGGTGATTTCGAGAACGTCGTTGACCGGGTTTGGATAGGCAGAGAGGTCGAATTTTTCGAGGATTGGCGTGGTGGTCGGCAACAACGAGGTCGAATCCGGGCCGGCTTGCGCAAAAATGGTGGTCGCGACAAAAACGAGGAACGGGAGTAGCAGCTTTTTCATAAAAAACGGGATAAAAAATTGGTTTGGCTATGGCGGGTCAAAAATAACAACTTTTCCGGCATTGATCCCCAGTTTTTAATTTTTGGCCACTGACCCAAACTTTTGTCTTTTAACTTTTGCCATTTTCCTTCTATTTTCCTTTTGCCTTATGGATGGCCTCCACATCATCGCGGTACCGCTGCCATTCGGCGGCCGGAATTTTAAGCCGGATCGCGTCCAAAAACTGGATGAGCTTCCGGTATTCGCCGTCGGTCAAAATATCGTCCTCCAAAAAAGTGTCTACGAGGTGCATGAAGGTCGCATTGGTTTGCCGGGCGATTTCGAGGCGGCGCGATTCGTCGTCTATTTGACGCAAAAAATATAGGCCCTCGTTGTAGTTCAGCTCGCGGTTGGCCACTTTTTCGTGCAGGTCTTTTCGGATTTTCGCGAGTTTTTGATAGGCCACTTCTGTCGTAATCTTCTGATTGTCAAAGGATTGCATCGTGTCGGCAACCTCTTTTTGGAGCTCGATCAGCCGCTTCCGGCTTTTCCTGAAAAGCCACCAACCACCAAATGCCGTCACGAGGGCCGTCAACGAGATCATCGTGAACTCAGTCAAAAAACCCATATCGCGCAGCCACGCTACCTGCCGCGAAAAGAAGTTTGAGTCCTTCAAAAGCCCGCCCGTTTTGAGTGCGTAATCGACCTCTGCGAGCGATTTTTCAGTGAACGGCTCGCGCGGTTTGAGGCCGTTCGCGTTGCTGATAAAAAGGTTTCGGGCCTGTTTGAAATCTGCCGGGCGGTAGAGTTTTCTGAAATTCGTCCAACCGAGTTGAAAGCTTGCATCGAGCTTTTCGGCGAGGATTTCGTTGGTCTTAAAAAAGAAGAACGTGAAGTTTTGCAGGTTCGCAGAGTCGCAAAGTGCGGCCAGTTTTTCGCGGTCGTCGGGGGCGAGCTGGCCGTTTTTGCCGAGTTCGGTTTCGAGTTCTGCCCGTTTTGCTTGCATATAAATAACGAGTTCCTCCGTGGTCGGCCTGACGATTATTTGGTTGCCCAGCCTTTTGAAATGCTCGTTCGACAGCTCGATTTTTGCGCCCTCGCCAAAATGCGTCGCCGCGATCAGGTAGAAATTCTTGGGGATGACCACCTCTTTGCCGCCAAAAACGACGCGGTGCTTGCTGTCCGTCAGCTTTTCCCAAAGCTCGGGCCCAAAGAGTGTTTCCGGGTTTATTTTATCCAAATTATCAATCAAAACCACGAATTTCTCCTCCGGTCGGGCGCGGGCGCGTTCCCAAAATTGTAAAAGTTCGCCCTGTTTCCATTGCCCGCCGATGGTCTGGCCGATGTATTTTTTGTGGTATTCGAGGTCAAATTCGGGCGCGCAGTTGATCAACAAAAGATGCCGTGGGCCACTTGCGACGAGCCGCGCAACCCGGTCGCTCAACGTGGTCAAACCGACCCCGCTAACGGCAGAAAGTACCACTTTCTGCTCCTCGGTCACCTGTTTGAAAAGCGAGCTGAACTTTGAAAAAGTCATCGTCGGCAAGGCTGGGCTGGCCAAAATTTTGAACGCCGCCGAGTCGCCGCCCATCGGTTTTTGGTGAAATTTTTCGTGCATCGACCGCAGTGAATCCACCGATTTGTCGAGCGTGAAAAACTCGGTGCGCAACAATTGCCCGACGCGCACCCAATCGGGGTCGGTCAGGTTTTGACGGCCTTTTTTTATCAAAAAAAACAGGCCGGCCAACAAAACAAGGCCGGGCAGCGACCAAAGTTTTTGCATTGTTTGTACGGATTTTGGGGTGAAAATAGCCCGGGTTTCTACTTTGCCACCGTCAATATCGCTTTGTTATTGTGCCACAAACCGTCGACGTGGAAACTGGAAAGCTATTGCCTCGCCGAAGGTTTGTTGCAAAACGACAAAGTAGGGCTGTGAGGGCAAAATTCGAGTACGGAAAGCCGTTTTTTTCGAGCTTGTTGACATCAAAACGTGCGCCCGTGTACCAGTTTTTTTGGGCGAAATAGGGCTGAATTGGATAATAATGCCAGCCAAAACTGAATTTTTTGATGAAAAATGGTTCGAGCGCAAGCCGCGAATATTGAAAATACCGGACGCGACGACCCTTGACCATCCGGCCCCAGCGGATTTGATG